>SMXL01000161.1 GCA_004356385.1 Bacteroidota bacterium | reverse complement strand
CGTGCCCTCTTTACTCAATTAAGCGTACTCATTGGATTGGTGACGGCTTTCGAACTTTTTTCTCGGCAGCCAAATCTTCCCATTTCGGCTCTACTTGGAGTTTCAGCGGCTTGTACGATCTACATCGTCCTGCTTCTCGGAGACCATGCAGTACACCGTTACTTCGAAGACAAAACCAGCACCCATGCGTCGCTGACTTATCTGGAAACTGCATATGATCCGTCAAATGCACATGCCTCCGCAGGTCCAGAAGGAACACAGGAGGCCTATGAGAAGCCAGATGCAATGGCCGCATAATTCGTAGCGCAGCATAACCTGAAAACCCGCACAGAGAAAACATGTCTCAAGACTTACAAAGCCACGCGGTCACATTCGTCGAATCACCGACGGAAGAAAATCGAACAGCCGTTGTGGTCGCAGCCGTTCCACTTGTTCGCTCAATCGTAGGGCGGCTGAGCATTCCCGACCATCCTCTGGCCTCCCGTGACGACCTGGAAAACGCGGGGCTCCTCGGCCTTTTACAGGCACTCGACAGCTACGACGCCGAACGAGGAACACCGTTTGTTTCGTATGCCTACGGTCGAATTCGTGGCGCCCTTGTAGATTATCTTAGATCCATCGATGCACTCCCTCGCGAAAGGCGACGCAGACTCGCAGAGGCACATCGAGCCATGGATCTACTCCGCCAGGAATTGGGCGAAGAGCCTTCGGATGAGCAGGTTGCCGCGAAATTGGATATGACGCTGATTGAATACCATACCCTCTTGAGGGACGCGCAATGTCGCTTCGCACTGTCGCTCCACTCGCCTATCGATTCGGAAGGAGAGCAGACCGTACTGGAATCTATTCCGAATCCTGAAACCACGAAAGCTTTCGAGCAAATCGATCGTGATTCGTTGAAAGACTATATCCAGACTCTTATCAACGAATTACCAGAGCGCGAGCAAACCATCGTTGCGCTCTATTACATAGAAAACCTGACGCTCAGGGAAATAGCTAGTTTGATGGATCGTACGGAAGCCAGAATATCGCAGATATTGACCAAGGTCTTGAAAACACTTCGCTCTCAACTCACCGTTATGCAGAGTCGAGCTGCGTAACTGTTTGTTTTCGATTAGTATTGAGAAAGGCGCATCGGTAGCGGTGTGCCTTTTTTGATTTTGTCCATTTCTTATGGAGCTGATTCGCCGTCTTTCGGGTATCCATTTCTGCTATTTTAATCTTCTGTCAACGTTCGAACTATTGAACTTCCTTTCAGTATATTTCGCGGCTAATCCAAATCCAGTTCTAGTCTTTAGAAATCGAACAATACACTTCTTCTGTTGAGGTAATGTCATGGGAACGATGAGCAAAATGCGGGAAAACACCGGTGTCGTGCTGTGGATTCTCATCATTGCATTCGGTGTCATCTGGGTACTGCAAGATTCAGGTGGCCTCGACGTCATCGGCCAAACAGGAATCAATGTTGGTTCGGTTAATGGCGTACCCATTACGTATGAGGAGTACTCTCAAGCTATTGACAGGCAGGCACAGAATTATCAGAATCAGACCGGCGAAAGTATGCCCCCTCAGATGCTGGATCAGACGCGTGACCGCGTCTTTGATCAGCTCGTTGAGCTACGGCTTCGTCAGCAGGAGATGGAGCACCTGGGACTTGAAGTGACGGATAGCGAATTAGTAGATCTCATTCAAGGGGACGATCCGCATGCGATTATTACCGCCAATTTTGGAGATGAGAACGGGATCGTCGATCAGGCCCTCTTGCAGAGCTACATCCAGGATCCGTCGATGAGTGCAAACTGGTTTCAGATCGAATCCATCCTTAGAAACGAGCGGCTTCGAGAAAAACTGGACAAATTGCTCGCCGGCACGGTCCGCGTTTCCAATCAGGATGTTGCTGCAGAGCATAATCGGAGAAATCAAAAAGTCGATGTCCGATTTGTCTCACTTAGATTTACAAGCGTTCCGGACGATTCGATCGCGTACGATGACAGCGATCTTCGACGTTTTTACAACGATCACAGGGATGAGTTCGAAAGGAATCGATCCTACACGCTCTCTTACGTAACGAAGTCGAAATCGCCAACGGCAGAGGATTCGACGGCGATTTTGGGCGACGTCGAAGACCTGAGGGAAAGCTTTTCGGACACGATGAACGATTCTCTATTCCTCGTTCGAAATGGGTCAGAACGTCCATACACAGATGCGTTCTTCCGGCCGGATGAGTTGGATGACGAGATTGCCAATGTCGTGTTCAAGGATCCCGAAGTTGGGAAAGTCGTCGGGCCGATCGTATCGCAGGGTCTAGCCCATCTTATCAAGATTCTTGAAGTTCGACCTCCAGAAGAACAGGCCGTTAGAGCGAGACATATCCTCTTCAGGGCTGCCGAGAGCAATACGGTGGCAAGAGATGAAGCATTGTCTAAGGCACAAGATGTCCTGCAGCAACTAAGATCGGGTGCAGACTTTGAACGGATGGCCCGAGAGTTCTCCGACGACCCGACTGCCGCCAATGGTGGAGATCTTGGATGGTTTGGACCCGGACGGATGGTAAAACCGTTTGAGGAAGCCGCTTTTGGTGCAAAGGTCGGCGGGACTGTCGGCCCAATTGCCACCCAGTTTGGTTATCACTTAATCGAGGTGACGGAGAAGGCTACGGTAGAGGCGCAGATCGCAGACTTCGCGCTCACGTTTAGAGCCAGTGTTGCGACGTTGAATCGGGTACGGGAGCAACTCGATGATCTGCAATATTTCTCAGAGGAAAACGACGATTTTAAAGGGGAAGCTGAAAGGCGCGAACTTGAGATAAAGACCGTTCAGATCGAAGCCGAACAAAGCTTTATTCCGGGGATTGGGATAAGCCGGGCATTGATGAATTTCCTGGAAACCGCGGATGACGGTGATGTCAGCCTCGTTATTGAGCTTGACAACGTTTTCCTTGGCGCTGTCGTTGACGAAATTCAGTCTGCTGGATATCGTTCGTTCGAGGAAGTTAAGGCTCAGCTCGAGCCTCGCCTTAGAAACGAACTGAAAGCGGATATTTTGGTCGCGAGGCTGAGAGAAGGACTGAGCAACGGATTTGACAGCCTTGCTGATGCCGTCGGTACGGTGGAGCGAACAGGAGACGGGTTGTCCTTCAGCAACATGGTCGTTACAGGAATCGGTCGAGATCCCAAATTTGTCGGGACGGCCATGGGCTTATCGGAGGGCGAGACTTCCGGCGTAGTCACCGGCATCAATTCTGTTTATGTGATCAACGTCACTCGATCCGAAGACCCTGGTTTTATTTCGGATGACGAACGAGAGCTCATTGTCCGTCAACTGCTTTCACAGCGTCAGGGTCAGATTCGTTCTCAATGGATAACGGCTCTCCGAGAGGAGGCTGACATCGTAGACGATCGACGGCTCTTCCTCCAGTAGATGAAACCGGATATCTAAGCCGAAAAGTGACTTCAGGTGTTCGTTTCCTAGATCTCAATCGTGCCCCTGTATACCAGGTCGGCGGGTCCTTCGAGTATGATTTCGCTCGGATCCTCCAGTTCACCCACATAGGAAACGTGCAGGGTACCACCGTTCATTTCCACAATGACTGAAGAACCGGAATGATTCGTTTTGAGCAGGGTAACGATGGCACTAGCAACCGCCCCCGTGCCGCAAGCCATGGTTTCGGCCTCGACCCCCCGCTCGAACGTTCGTACCCGGAGGTGTAGCGATTCCGTCCCTTCTGAGGCCATGGTTTGGACGAAATTCACATTGGAGCCATTCGGCGCAATCCCCGTATCATTTCTCAAAACCGGTCCAACCTCTGAGACCGGATAGCTTGCAACATCATCGACAGACACAACGATATGATCCGTACCCGTCCAGATGTAGTCGACTCGCTCGGGTCCTGACGCAACGGCACGTGTAGGGAGGCACGAAGGATTATAGTTCTCATAGGGCGGCAAATGGAGACGAACACTTGCGCCTCGGTCCTGCGGGACATCCACGGCGTACTCGCCCGCATCGGTTTCGAACCGCAACGGATTATCTTCCATTCCAGTAATTCTAGCAAATCTGCCAAGACATCGGGCGCCGTTGCCACACATAGAACCTCTGGATCCGTCTGCATTGAAATAAACCATGCGAAAATGCAGCGATTCGTTAGGGCTCTCTTCCAGCGCGAGTAACCCATCGGCACCCACCCCTACGCGCCTGGTGCAGAGTCGTTTGGCTAGACTTGAGAGCTCATCCGCATTAAAATGGTAGAATCGGTTGTCCAGAACGACGAAATCATTCCCGGCCCCGGTCATTTTCGTAAATTCAAGTACCAGCGGTCTGGTTGGCTCCGGTTTCATATCAGATTTCTGGAATTTGAAGTCGAGTATTGAAGAAGAGCAACGAATTTAATCGAACTTGGAAGAAAAAAACATTCAAATCCGGAATGCCGAGCCTCTACTGCTGTTCGGATTCAATGATATCTACCTGAGGCGAATCGAAAAGGCCTTTCCCGATACACAAATCACAGCGCGTGGAAACCAGGTTTTTCTGAAGGGAAATAAGGAGGCGATCGGTAGAATCGAGCGCATTGTCGACGAGTTGATCACGCTCCTCAATCGAAATGGAAGCCTTACCGAAAACGACGTTGACACGGTTGTAACCCTTTTCACTACCGGCAACGGCAAGACGGGTGCATACGCAAAAGACACGCACCATACGCTTCTGTTTACACCTTCAGGGGGTGCGATCAAGGCGAAGACACCCAACCAGATCGTGTTTGTCGAAAGCGCCCAACAGAATGACATCGTGTTTGCGATCGGTCCAGCCGGCACGGGTAAAACGTACACGGCGGTTGCGCTCGCAGTATCTGCGCTTAAATCAAGACAGGTGAAACGTATCGTGTTGTGCCGGCCGGCCGTCGAAGCGGGTGAACGACTTGGATTTCTTCCAGGCGACCTGAAGGAGAAAGTGGACCCCTACTTGCGGCCTCTGTACGACGCGCTGGAGGACATGCTTCCGCTGGATAAGCTCAGGGCGTACATGGATCGACACATTGTCGAAATAGTACCTCTGGCATACATGCGTGGGCGAACATTGAATAGCGCATTCGTCATTCTTGATGAAGCCCAGAATGCCACGGCCATTCAGATGAAGATGTTTCTCACGCGACTTGGGGCGGACAGTCGGGCGATTATCACTGGCGATGTCACGCAAATGGACCTCCCAAGTCACTCCAAAAGCGGACTCGTCGAAGCCGTCGAAATTCTCTCCGGGGTTTCGGGAATTGACTTCGTATACTTCGATGAAAGGGACGTGCTCCGCCATCGACTCGTGAAAGAGATTATCAAGGCGTATTCGGATGCCGGGACCGGCAACGGGCCGAATGGATCGCACGATTAAAGCGGCTCAAGCGGACCCAATCCTTCGGCACCCGAGACATCCACGGAGGACAAATAATCGCTGTCCTCTCTACGAACAAGGAGACACCTACGGAACCTGAATAATCTGATTATCAATCAGGCGAGCAGAACCAAAGTAAACTGCCACCGCAGCTACAATGGTCATACCTGACTCGATCGACTCTATGGGATAAAAATCGACCGAATTGACCATCTCGGCGTAATCAAGTCGTCCTAGACTCGCTCTTTGAATTTGAGATTGCATGAGCTCTCGAATCTCGCTACCATTCCGATTGCCCGACTTTATCTGTTTTTTCGCATCTGCGACGACTTGGTACAGGATCGGCGCTTGAACTCGTTCTTCTGAGGTCAGGTACTGATTGCGCGACGAAAGTGCGAGTCCGTCGTCCTCCCTAACGGTTTGTACGCCAACGATATCTACGCCGAGATTTAAATCGGCTGTGAGTTTTCGAATGATATAGAACTGCTGTGCATCCTTGAGTCCAAAGACCGCTACATCCGGCTGACAAACGTTGAACAGCTTGGTCACGATGGTGGCCACTCCCCTGAAATGACCCGGTCGTGACGTGCCGCAAAGATGATCCGTCAGTCGATCGACGGTGATCCACGTTTTTGGATCACCGTCCGGATACATTTCCTCGTGCGACGGAGCAAATACAGCCGTTGCCAGGCTTTCTTTTTCCAGGTTCTCACAGTCCTGCTCCAACGTTCTCGGATATGCTGAGAAATCCTCCTCCGGGCCGAATTGTGTCTTGTTCACAAAAACAGAGACTACGACCTGATCGCCCCTTTCATTCGCCTCTTTCGCTAGAGCCAGGTGGCCCCTGTGCAGCGCTCCCATGGTGGGTACGAGCACGATGGTCGATCCGTCGCGACGACATTCGCGAGAAAACTCCCGCATTTTGCTAATGGTCTTAATAACAAGCACTGATTCCGGGGCATTTTACTTCGCCAAGCTACAAAACGCCTCGTGGTAGGGCGAATTCATCGACCGGGTAACCACCACGAATAACGCACTATAAAGCAGAATTCGATTCGCAAAATCTCCTCCGGCGCCCTCAGTCCTCCATCGGTATATTTCCCACTCGTACGAACGTTGATCGACCGTCGGAACGTCTAGAAAACAGTATGACAGATTTTAGAACAGAGAAAGATTCGCTTGGAGAAGTTCAGGTACCCACCGATGCCTGGTACGGTGCTCAAACCCAGCGTGCACTGGATAATTTTCCCATCTCGGGCACACATTTTTCCAGGAGATTTATTCAAGCGCTGGGAATCGTCAAGCTCTCGGCTGCCGAGGCTAACAAGGAACTGGGGCTTCTGGATGAAGAGAAAAGTAATGTCATTATCGAGATTTCCCGGAAAGTAATCGCGGGAGATTATGACGACCAGTTTATCCTGGATATTTACCAGACGGGCAGCGGCACTTCTTCCAATATGAATGCCAACGAGGTTATTGCCAATCTGGCAACGGATCAACTCGGTGGTGAAACTGGAAGCAAGCTGATTCATCCGAACGACCATGTGAATATGTCCCAGTCGTCCAACGACGTAATTCCAACGGCTATGCACGTAGCGGCCAGGGCAGCCCTTGAGGAAGACTTGATTCCCGCGCTCCAAGAGTTGAAAGACGCTCTTCTCTACAAAGCCAATGAGTTTGATGACGTAATAAAGAGCGGACGGACGCATTTGATGGACGCAACACCGGTTCGCCTCGGTCAGGAATTTGGTGGATATGCCGAACAAATCTCCAAGGGAATTGACCGGGTTCGATGGGCATCCGAGGAGTTGTCGGAGCTCCCCCTTGGAGGTACGGCTACAGGTACCGGTATCAATTGTCCTCCCGGTTTCGCTGAGAAGGCGATCGAGCAAATCCAGAAGGAAACGGGACATGAATTCAAAGAAGCCGTAAATCACTTTGAAGCTCAGGCTGCAAAAGACGCCTATGTCATGGCCTCAGGGGCATTGAATACGATCGCAGTGTCACTCATGAAAATCGCGAATGATATTCGACACTTGTCAAGCGGGCCGACTAGCGGATTGGCTGAGATCAGGCTACCCGCCGTTCAACCCGGTTCATCGATTATGCCGGGGAAGGTCAACCCCGTGATGAGCGAGGCCCTTATGATGGTAGCCGCCAGGGTAATGGGGAATCACACAACCATTACCATCGGTGCCCAACACGGAAATTTTGAGCTGAATGTCATGATGCCTGTGATGACCCATGCGATGCTGGAGAGCATCGGCATTTTGTCTGGAGGAATTGAAGCGTTTCGAATCCGTTGCCTCGTTGCCATCGAGGCAGACCGGGACCGGTGTCGGGAGTTGCTAGAACTCAATCCCTCGATAGCTACTGCGCTGAATCAATCCATTGGATATGACAAGGCATCCGAGGTCGCAAAGAAGGCGGCCGCCGAAAAACGCTCCGTTCGAGATATCGTAGTTGAAATGGGTCTATTGAGTGACGATGAGTTGGATCAGGTCCTCGACGTTCGGGACATGACAGAACCCGGGATTCCAGGCGAATAACCATTCCGAAACTGCACAGTCATCTTTGAAACCTGTCATTGGCATCTCGACATCGTATTCTGATGGCGTACAGCAACTCGACTCGCGCTACGTCCATGCGATTGTTCGATCTGGAGGCGCTCCCATCATTGTACCCGTTTTCGAGCATGCTAAATCCGTTGAATCTTTCCTGGATCTTGTAGACGGTCTCCTCCTTCCTGGAGGCCCGGCGATCACTCAGGGCCTTAATGGGAAGCTCCCGGATGATCTTGATGAAACCGATCAAATGAGATTCGACAACGACTCTTGGATACTCGAAGGCGCTATGGAGCGGAAGACTCCAATCTTGGGCATCTGTTATGGAATGCAATTCGTAAACGCCTTCTATGGAGGAACGATTTACGGCGACGTGGAGGTTCAGTGTGATCTCGATGCGCCTCACAGTGAGAAACGGGGCGCAACCGTACACGCGTTTCGAGCCGAATCCGGTAGTCAAACACACCAACTGCTCGGAGAGGCTGATCAGATGGTCAACTCCCGTCACATTCAGGCCATAGAGAGCGTCGGATTGGCGCTCGATGTAACGGGTCTAGCACCTGACGGAGTCATCGAATCCATCGAATCGCGCGACGGACGTTTTTTGGGCGTACAATTTCATCCCGAACGAATGGGGCCGGAAATGAAACCCCTGTTTGATCACCTGTTGAACCTCGCGAGCGGAGACTAAAACGATTCCGAGCGGTTGAATTCGAGTTGCTGATTCCGAGCTGCCAAACCCAAAGTGAACCGGCCTACCTCGAGCGGGCTTTTCTCCTATTCGATATCCCAAGGTGAATCCTCCTGGGCGAACCGTGCTTTTGCCCGATCCATGAGGGTCTCCTGAAATCCTTTTCTCGTCTGCCCGTCGGCGGATCTTCTAAGCAGATAGCGACCATCAGGTTTCAACTCCCACGCCGAATGAGGATCGTCCAGCGCGATCTGTAGCGTTTGGATGAGTCTTGCTTTCAACGAAGGTTGGTCTATTTCCACGATCGCTTCTACCCGATCATCCAGATTTCTGCGTTGCCAATCTGCACTACCTATAAAAACACGCGGGCTATCGTTATTTCGGAAGTAGTAGACCCTGCTGTGTTCCAGAAATTGTCCAATGATGCTGACCAGGCGAATGTTTTCACTGAACCGTGGAAGCCCAGGGCGCAGTCGGCAATGCCCTCGAATGATCAAGTCAATCCTCACGCCGGCTTCAGATGCCCGATATAATTCGCGGATCATCTCAAGATCATCCAGGGCGTTCATCTTGGCTATTATACGTCCGGTTCCGTTCTCCTTTTGCCAATCGACTTCCTTCCGAACCAGCTGAATAAACGACGATCGCATGTCTCTCGGCGCAATTATCATGCGCCGGTAGTGCTGCTCCGGGGCATACCCAGTCAAATAGTGGAAGAGGTTTATCACGTCGTAACCTACGTCCGGAGAGCAGGTCAGCAATCCAAAATCGGTGTACAGGCGAGCGGTTGCCGGATTGTAATTACCCGTTCCAACATGGCAATAGGCACGCAATTCGTCCTCCTCCTGACGAATTACAAGTGTTGTTTTCGTGTGCGTTTTCAGTCCCACCAGACCGTATGTCACGTGCACACCCGACTTCTCCAGAATCTGACCCCATTCAATATTGTTCTTTTCGTCGAAACGGGCTTTCACCTCTACCAACACGGCCACCTGCTTACCCAGCTCGGCCGCCTTTCGGAGAGCCTGAACGATCGGCGACTTGTTCGATGTTCGGTATAGCGTCTGTTTGATGGCCAGTACTTTTGGATCCACAGCAGCTTCTTCAATAAATCGCTGCGTACTAGCGCCGAAAGATTCATACGGATGGTGAACCAGTATATCGCCGTTTCGGATTACCTCAAAGATGTTGGCGCGGTCTTTTGATTCACCTTCGTGAAGGAGACGTGCCGGCGTCACAGGTTCCCATCGTGGAAAAAGGTGTTCCGGGGAATCCAGACCTGCAAAAAACGAGACATGCGTAAGATCCAGATCACCGTTCACCTCGTAGACATCTTCATCCGTCAACGAGAGTTCTCGCATAAGCAGCAAGCGGACTTCTCTGGGCATGTTCTGCTGAACCTCTAGACGAACGATTGGGGCAAATCGCCGTTCGCGAAGCTCATCCGAGATCATTTCGATCAAATCATCGGCCTCTTCGTCGTCCCGGAGTAAATCTGCATTCCTTGTGATACGAAACGCCTGGACGTTCACGATGTCCATGCCCCTGAACAGGTCAGATATATTGTTTGCGATAACCTGATCCAACGAGATGTATCCACCTGCATCTTCGAGTTTGATCCAGCGCTCCTGATTCGAAGGCACTTTTAGTCTCGCAAAATGCTCCGTATCTCTTTTCGGATGCTTGAGCAGGACAGCTAGTGACAGGCTCAGGTTAGAAATAAACGGAAAAGGGTGTCCTGGATCGACAGCCAGTGGAGTTAAAACGGGAAAAATGTGGGTCTGAAAATAATCCTTGAGCCACTGTTTCTGTCCATTGGTGAGTTCGTCGTATTGGAAGATGCGAATCCCCGCCTTTTTGGCCAGCAACGGTTTTAAAGTTTCTTCCCACACTTCAGATATCTTTTGGCTCATCGCTAAAACAGCCGGTCGACAGAGGTCGAGCTGATCGCGAGGGGTCCGGCCGTCAGGTGACAATTTTTGAACTCCTGCGGCCACTTGGCGCTTCAGACCGCCAACACGCTTTCTGAAAAACTCATCGAGGTTGTTGGACGTAATCGAAATAAAACGGACGCGCTCGAGCAACGGCGTTCGATCGTCCATCGCCTGGTACAGCACCCGCCAGTTAAAATCCAACCAACTGAGTTCTCGATTGAAATACAACCTGGCGTCTGAAAGCGCCGCCCGCTTGGGAACGGTCCTCGGAACGGTAGCATGTGGGACAACTTCTTCGACTACAACATTGGCTCCATTCGCCCTCAGCCGACTATCCGTCTTCACTATTACTTCCACGCTATTACCCATCTCTACTCGGTTCCTTTCCCTATAGAATTATTGAACGTCTACAATAAACTTTCGCTCCGCAACGATCTTCTTCATCTCGTGAAGCTTTATCATTTCGGTCTGTAAGTCCCGAACATCGTTACCGGCTTGTTCCGCTTTAAATATCTGATCCTTCTGTAGCCCAATTGCATGATCAATCCGATCCAGCTTCAGGTGCATGATGGCACTCTTGGCGGCCTCTACCGCGTCGTCATTGAATTTCGGGACCGAGATATTTCTTCGCCGTTTCCAATTTTCAGAGGGTTCGATGTCAGTCGTCAGGAGTTCGGTAGAAAGCTCTCGGAGGTCGTCCCCAAGACTGCCGTTCACAAAAATCGTTTGATCGATCGCGCCCTTTTCATACATCTCGACCAGGTGCTCTGCCATGTCTCGAGTGGGGCCACGTGAGAAATCCGTGAGGGCGGTATTACCCAGGATCAATTCTACAAGCGGAAGACCCTCCTCCAGCATTAGTTTTAAAAGGGTTTTCTCTGCCGGATGACTTCCTGGACTGAAAGCCCGAGTCCTTAGCGCTATCGCCGTCTCATTGCCGCCTCCCCTCTGGTTTGTTTCGATTTTGGTCGCCCGCTTTCTCGACGACCTTCGACGGCCCTTCGATAACTCTTTCAGCACATCTCGAAGCTGCATATCGGGTATGTCCAACGCGTCGCTCGCAAGTTTTAGATAGGATTCCCGAACTAGAGGGTCCGGAATTCTGGATATCGATCGAATGATGGCACGTTGTACGTCGGCTTGTCCCTCCGGCGTTTCCATTCGCCCTGCCATTCGCGATCTGGAGAGAATGAAGTGAACAAAGTTTTCCCGATGTTCCGTCAGGTAGGCTTCGAATGCTTCCGGCCCGAATTTCTTGATGTATGAATCAGGGTCGTGCCCATCGGGAAGCGCTATGGCGTAGGCCACAAGTCCCTGACCAAGTATCAGGTCGATAGATCGTACGGCT
>SMXL01000160.1 GCA_004356385.1 Bacteroidota bacterium | reverse complement strand
CTTGGTATCAGTACCACGGAGTTCGTACTTCAAAATCGAACGGTTACTGGGCAGTTTTTTGCCGACATCGGAACGGTCGTCGCAGTCGGACTCATCATAGGGTCGCCCCTGATTATCTACTACATGTGGAAGTTCATTGAACCGGGACTCTACCCAAAAGAGAAATCAGGTCTCCGGTTTTCGGCGGTGTTCGCAACACTGTTTTTCATGCTTGGAATCGCGTTCGGCTACCTCATTATTACGCCACTCGCTCTCCAGTTTTTTGCTGGCTACCAGATATCTCCGGAAATCTCCAATGAGTTCGACATTTCCAGGTATTTCAGCATGATTACGTTCTGGACGTTCGGTGTTGGAATTCTATTTCAACTCCCGGTCGTTATTTATTTCCTGGCTAAAATGGGTCTTGCGACACCGAACGGGCTGCGGAAATCGCGTAAATATGCGGTGATCGGATGCCTGGTCCTGGGAGCCATCTTCACCCCTCCGGATCCGATCTCGCAGGTCCTTGTCGCCACACCCCTTCTGCTGCTGTACGAAGGATCAATCTGGATAGCGGTTGTGGTTAAGAAAAAACAGGATCGAGAGATGGAAGAAGCTCTGCGTTAGAGCTCCGGACCCTTCGGCCCCCCCATCGCGTCATAGACTGGATTTAAATACTTGTCCAGTACTATGAAACGAGTTCACATTATCATCATCGGAGCCGCGCTTCTCATCTCAGCCGCTACGGGTGGCTGGATGGCCAGTCAGCGGGCGGACGATGATCTTTTCGAGCTGAAAAAGAATTTCGAAATATTCGGGGCTCTTTATCAGGAAATCGTGATCAATTACGTTGACGACGTTCGTCCGGGACCCTTCATGACGGCCGGAGTGGACGCCATGATGTCGAGGCTGGATCCATACAGTATCTATTATGATCAGGCAGTAAATGTAGACATGGATCTTCTGCGGCGCGGGCCGCTCGGCGACGTAGGGATTAATATCGGGATGAGAAACGGGCAAATAACGGTACTCTCGCCAGAAGCTGAAACCAGTGCCTATATACAGGGAGTGAAAACGGGTGATGTCATTCGATCGGTGTCCGGTGTAGATACCGCCGAGATGACGGTTCAGGACGTGGTCGGTCTACTGCGAGGCGACTCGGGTTCGACCGTTACGATTACCGTGGAAAGGCAGGGCGAACCACGGATTCTGAAATTCACGTTGCAGAGAACGATTTCCCGGACAGAAAACATTTTGTATTCAGGATACCTGGACGATGACCCCAAAGCCGGCATTGGCTATGTGCGACTCTCCGTTTTCGGCTCTCGTTCGGCTCGTGAAATTCGACGAGCGCTTCGAGCGATGGAGCGAAGCGATGGACTGAAGGCAATTATTCTGGATCTCAGGGACAACCCCGGCGGGATTCTCAACGAAGCAATCGAGACGGTTGCCCTCTTCGTTCCGAAGGGAACCCTCGTGGTTTCGACGCGCGGCCGAATCGATGGCATCACACAAAATTATGCGACTCAGGAAGATCCGTTTTTTGAGAACATTCCAGTCGTCGTTCTCGTGAACGGAATCAGTGCTTCCGCAAGCGAGATCGTCGCCGCAGCCCTGCAGGATTTGGATAGGGGTGTCATCCTAGGAGAGACGACATTTGGAAAAGGGCTTGTCCAAGTGATGAGGCAGCTGCCTCATAACACGTCCATGAAGTTGACGATCGGACATTACTATACGCCAAGTGGTCGCGATATCCAGTCCAAAAAAATCTCGTCAGATGTGGTACAGATCTCAACGCCTGAAATTGACACGTATCGGACGGCATCGGGACGGGAGGTTCGCTCAGGAGTGGGCATCGAGCCGGATATTCGGGTTTCGTTGGAAAAAGAAGGTGAATTGGAGGGTGCCATCAAGCGATCCGGTGCCTTCTTCCAATTTGCGGGGGATTACGCCACTTCGCGCGGTGACATACCATCCGATTCGTTGTTCTTGGATGACGACGAAATATTTTCTGAGTTTCAGACGTGGTTGGGTGAAACGGGCTTTCGCTACGAGTCACGGGCCGAGGTTCTCCTGGACTCCTTGAAGTCACGACTTACCGGATCGGGATATCAAAACGCCATCGAGCAGCTCGAGACTGTTCGCGGATTGACCATCGAGGGAAAACGGCAGGACCTGAATCGATATCGAGACCGCATTATCACGCAGCTCCGCAAAGGGATATTCGCCCGGTATCTAACCGAAGCCCAACAAATTCGAAGGGCGCTGGACAGAGATCCGGTCGTGGCTCGAGCACGGGAGCTCGCCCGGTCGCCCGACTCGATAAAATCTATTCTCGGATCGTGAAAGAACCCATGGTTCAATTTCATGCTGACTGAAATTCTATTACTGGTTTTCGCGGGTGCCGCCGGTGGTTTTGTAGGCGGTTTGGTCGGAGTGGGGGGAGGGCTAATTTTTGCACCGGTTCTTTTCTTCTACTTCCAGGGTATCGGTATTCCGCCGGAAGTGATTGCACCTCTTACCATTGGCTCGAGCCTCTTTTGCACTCTGGTTGTTGCCCTGTCCGCTGCCCATTCCCAGTTCCAGAAATCGGCGGTGGACTCGAGAATAGCGTTCAGTGTGGGGTCAGCCAGTGCAATCGCCGTCGTCCTGATAACGTTCTTTGTCACAACGACATCCTGGTACAATGCGTCTGTATTCGAGCTCGTGTTTGCATCGCTTCTGATAATTGTGGCCCTACAGATGTTTCGGCGAGCAGCTGCAAAATCAGGTAAAGCCAAATCAAAAGCTTCTAGCAAGGGGAACGAGTCCACCGATGACTCTATTCCGATGGGCCCCCTCGGCATCGTCGCTACGGGTGCCGCCGCCGGTGTGGTTTCCACAGCCGCAGGTGTCGGTGGGGGCATCGTATTGGTTCCGGTATACCACCGGCTATTCAAGATGTCCATGATTCGCAGTGTGGGTACGTCAAGTGCCACGATTGTTCTCGTCTCAGCGGCCGGCGTAATCAGTTATGCGTACGCGGGATGGGAGCTGGATCTGGCTCCGTTGTCGGCAGGCTATATCGACGTGGGTCGAGCACTTCTTCTCTCTGTTCCAGCAGCATTCACCGCTCGATTAGGAGTGCAGACAGCCCATCGTTTTAACCAAGCGCTGCTAAGGAGAAGTTTTGCGATTGTGGCCGTTTTGGTCGCCATTCGACTTCTTATGTCGGTTTTGGGCTTTGAGTAGTCTAAAATTCAGATAAAGAAACCGCTCGAGTTGGCTCCCGTATGAAATCGTTCATTATTCAATTTTGCATGGCATTCATGAAAGGCATTAAAATAATCCCGATCCTGGCAGGCACGCTTCTATTGTTGGGTTGCAAACAGGATGTTCAGTCTCAGCAGCAACTGTTCCGCAGCCCCGAGACCACGGAACACGTTCAGGATGGCATTGCCACAGGCCGAATGAACGCGATTACACGGGCGGTCGAGTTTGCATCTCCGGCGGTTGTCAGCATTAACGTAATCAAGACTATTCAGACGGTTGACCCGTTCTCGGATCCCTTCTATCGTTTCTTTTACGGAAGGCAGCGCTCTCGCGTACGGGAACGTCAGGTTCAGAATATGGGCTCAGGGTTTGTCATTTCGCCAGACGGATACATTGTAACGAACGATCATGTGGCCGGACAGGCGACGGCCATCACCGTAGCACTTCCTGACGGTCGTACCTATCAAGCCGATCTTATCGGATCGGACCCCACATCCGATTTGTCTCTCTTGAAAATCAATACAGAGGATCCACTGCCTTTCCTGACTTTCTCCAACTCGGGAAATCCGATCGTAGGGGAATGGTCCATCGCTCTCGGCAATCCTTTCGGACTGTTTGAAGCGTCCGACCCGACCGTGACTGTGGGTGTGGTCAGCGCCACAGGACGCGATCTTCAACCCCAGGAAGGAAGAGCGTACCGGGATATGATCCAGACCGATGCAGCGATTAATCGAGGAAACTCAGGAGGGCCGTTGCTCAATGCACTGGGAGAAGTAATCGGTATCAATACAGCCATTATTACACAATCAGGAGGATCTGTCGGCATTGGATTCGCAGTTCCAGCCGAAAAGGCCGTTAGAATTCTGACCGAACTAAGGGAGAATGGATCCGTTGATCGTTCGTATTTCATCGGGCTTCGCGGGCAAAGTATGACCACACGAATCGCTCGGAGACTGAATTTGTCGCAGTCAGATGGGGTCCTAGTCGAATCCGTCGACCCGAATTCTCCGGCAGAGACAGCTGGATTCAGGCCGTGGGATATTATTGTATCTGTTGAATCCGAACAGGTGGATTCCCAGCCTGAATTTGCCGCTCGTCTCTACGATTTTCGTCCGGGAGACACCGTGGAGGTCGAAGTCGTCCGTAGAGGCAGAACCGTAACGTTGATGATGGAACTGGGTCGTCGGTCGCGTGGATGACCTAGTGCCCGTATACCTGGCCCTCTTCGAGCCTTTCTCCGTTTCGCCCATTGGCCCGAAACCTCACGGGAATGGTTCTATGCTGCAATGCACCCGTAATCGTGAATACCTCGAAGTGAAGGTGTGGACCCGAAGAATATCCGGTATCTCCTGAATAGGCTATCAGGTCTCCGCGTCGAACGCGATCGCCTTCATAGACGCGCACACCATTGGGCATGAGGTGAACGTAATTCCCAATCGTACCGTCTGAATGCTTGATCCGTACATAGTTGGCTTTCGACTTCAGCGCCGGATCAAGACCTCCCTGGAACCTTGATTCCTCTATTTCAACAACGATTCCGTCTCTCGCCGCTCGTACTCCCGTGCCTCTCGGCATATCCCAGTCAATGGCATTTTTCCCCTCGTGGGAGGCCAGGCCATTGTACGTCTGACTCACCATGAAAGACTCGTGGCGACCGAAGGGCAGACTGTAGACATACTGATCGTCGTGGGTGGCGTTTAATAATCCAACAACCCATTTTAGGTCGAAATGGTAACCCCATTTCCGATTCGGTTTGGCGATTCGCAGATTTAGCACCGACTCCTTGCCACGTGCCGTAAATGAACGAATCAACGGGAGTTTTCGATCAGCGACCATGTTTTCCAGTCGCAAATTAATCAACAGCGTAAAATCCCAGGGGATCAGCTTGGAGATGACCAGTTCAATCTGGTTGCCTTCTTGAACACTTTCGATGCAGAAAGTATCACCGTAGCATTCGACGTTTGGAGCGATCTCAGACCTTTCGTCGAAGGTTCGAGAGGCGCCAAAAAGCTGCGAGAAGAGTAATAATATGATTAGAACAAACCGCATCCGAGTAGTATCGACTCAAGCCAAGGGTTTTCAACGTCTTCCGAACAACGGGTTCCACATTTAGACAGTCACTGACCAGGCACTTTTAAGTGCCTCTACATTGGTTGACACGTCTTTGTGACCACCAAAAACGGCGCTCCCCGCAACAATTACGTCAGCACCCGCTTCTACTACCTCCAGGACGTTCATGGGCTTGATCCCACCGTCAACTTCCAGGTGAGCACGGGACTCTATTCCGTCGAGTAAGGCGCGCAACTCTCGGATCTTTTGTGTACTCGTCGGAATGTATCCCTGGCCTCCAAATCCAGGATTCACGGACATGATCAGAGCAAGATCAATCTGATCCAATACCTGTTCGATCGTATCCAATGGTGTATCCGGATTGAGCGTGACGCCGGGTTTGGCGCCCGCCGATCGTATCTGCTCGATGGTTGCTGAAAGGTCAAGGCAGGTTTCCACGTGAACCGTGATGATGTCAGCGCCTGAGTCTGCAAACCGTTCGACATATTTTTCCGGATTTTGAATCATCAAGTGGACGTCGAGTACCGTTCTGGTCCGATCAGCGAGTGGGCGCAGCGCGCGCACAACAAGGGGGCCGATCGTAATGTTGGGAACGAAATGCCCGTCCATTACATCGATATGTAACCACTCCGCGCCCGCGTCGATGGCTTCTTCGGCGTGAGATTCCAACCGGGCAAAGTTCGCGGACAGAATGGATGGAGCTAGAATTGGCATGATGTAGGTTCAGAAAGGGCAGGTTTAGTACACGCTGGTTTAAAACAAACTCACAAGCGTAATGATCAACGCAATAACGAGGACATTGACGAGTGCAATTGGAAGCAAATATTTCCACCCGAGTGTCATGAGCTGATTGTACTTGAACCGGGGCAGCGTCCATCGCACCCAGATAAAAAGATACGCGAAGAAGGCCGCCTTCAGAACGAGCGTCATCACCTGAAGAAGGGCAAGCCAGACGCTTCCGTCAAGTGCGGGTACGGCCGCCAGAAGGACGGATTGAAACGGAATCAAGTAACCCCCGAAGAAGAGGGTGACAATGAAGAAGGAAGCGACGAAAAAATTGACGTATTCGGCCAGGAAGAACATCCCGAATTTCATTCCGCTGTACTCCGTGTGGTATCCCCCCACCAGTTCCTGTTCAGCTTCGGGCAGGTCAAACGGAGTTCGATTGGTTTCTGCGAATGCGGTAATGATAAAAAGGATGGCGCCGATCGGATTGCGAAAAATATTCCATCCGAAGAAGGACATCCCACCGGATTGCGATTCGACGATTTCCGTCAGATTAAGTGTCCCGGATATCAAGATGACGGAGACAACGGCCAGGCCCATACTCAGCTCGTAAGAAATCATCTGCGCGGCGGCTCTGAGTCCACCCAGGAGGGAGTATTTATTGTTCGAACTCCAACCGGCAAGAGTAATCCCGTATACACTGATCGATGTGAGGGCCAATACGGCCAGAACGCCTATCCCCAGGTCTGCCACGACAACTCCCTTCGCGAATGGAATCAATGCCCCTGCAGTCATCGCGACGACGACCATGAGAAACGGGGCCAGCGAGTGTACAAACGGATTCGCCAGATAAGGAACGATGTTCTCTTTCAGTAAAAGCTTGGCGACATCGGCGAACGGTTGCAGGAAGCCAAACGGTCCGACCCGATTGGGTCCGGGTCGATTCTGCATGGCCGCCGAAACTTTTCGCTCGGCATACACCAGAACGGAGGCGGAAACCAACAGAAAGTTAACGACGACAAATGCCAGTAGGGCCGACCAGTACCAGGGAACTGCCATTATACCATTTCTCCGATTTCAGATAATCGTATTCCATACTCACCCATCGCCGAGAAGGTGGCGCCTGCAAACGCCGCATTCGACGAGGCAAGTTCCTGCATGATTTCTTTTGGATTCGTCGCAGGGGTATCCAGCCCGAGCTCGGCCGCCACACCCGGCACAGAAACCCAACCAGGTTGACAGTCTACCAAATGGTCTTCGTTATACCAGCGGTCGAAGGGCGTTCCGTGCTGGTCGGCTCGACTTCGTCCGATTTCCATGGCCAGCGTCCGATTGACACCGCGTATCGCTTTGGCCGGACGAACCCGCTGCGCATGTCCATCGATGTTTACGAAAGTTCCGACGGTTTCGACAACCGTCGCCGCCGGCAGCGTGACCTTTGCCAGGGCCAGCGTCTGATTTGATTCATTAAAATGATGAAGGATGACCGATACACCATGCAAATCGTCACTCGTACAGAGTCCGGCCTCAACAGGATCGTCCTCAAGCACATATAGAACGTCGATTTCACCTCCGCGGAGTCGAGCACCCAACAGCACAGAATCAGCCACCGTGAACCCGAGTCGGACGCACCCATTCGAATTGGGAGATTTGTCATCCGTCCGCAACCAATTATCGCCGCGACCCGCTTCCACGTGTTCGATATATACCGGAGTCGATGCACCCAGACCGTCAGCCAACGCGGCCAGAAGATAATTGTCCTCAACGCTTGCATGGGCAGAAGCGAGAAATACAATTCGGCTTCCATCTACGCCCTTGAGAATCTGTGCCGCCCGCTTGTAAGATGCGTCCCACGAGGCTCTTTCTCCCTCAATGGTGGGCCCCGATGGTCGATCAGAATTGAATCGATCGTAGTCGAGGCGATCATCATCTGCCAACCAGTACTCGTTCACATGCATGTTCGTACGGGGAGTGACTTTCAGGACTTGATTGTCCTTCACCCAGTAGTAACAGTTCGACCCCTTCGCATTCGTGGTGGTAATTGAAGGAGTGCTACTCATTTCCCAAACGCGAGCCTTGAACCTGAAATCCTCGGACGTAAGGGCACCGACGGGACAAATGTCAATCACGTTCATCGAATACGGATCGTCGAATTCGATCCCCGGAGGGGTCATCGGATAATTCTCGACGCCTCGGTCGATAATCGTTAGCTGGTGGCTTTTAGAAATTTCGGTGGTAAACCGCGTACATCTTGTACAATTGATGCATCGCTCTCCATCCAAGACGACCCGGGGACCGAGCCGAATGTGCTTCGGTTTCGACACTTTTCGGAATTCAAATCGAGATCCTTCAGGACCGTATTTGTAGGCCTGATTCTGGAGGGGGCAATGCCCGGCCTGGTCACATATTGGACAGTCGAGCGGATGGTTGATGAGAAGAAACTCGAGATTGTCCTTCTGTGCACGACGCACGATCTCGCTCGTACGATGAGTTCTGACGACAAGTCCATCGGAAATATCCAGCGAACAGCTCGTCATCAATTTTGGGCGGTCTCACGGTCTCGCTCCGGGTTGCCAATCTCGACCAGGCACTGTCGACAGTTCGCCGGGGCTGACATCGCCGGATGATAGCAGAAATGTGGCAACTCGATTTCGCGGTCCATACAGAACTGGAGGATCGCCGGATGATCGCCCTCGAATTCAAATACTTCGTTGTCTATCGTGATCTTGGACATGAATAAAGATCGATTCCCTGTTTATGCGACCGTTTCCAAAACTTCAGCACCTGCGACCAACGAAGGTCTACATCTCGCCTCGAACTCGTCCCTAAAACGCTCAATGGTATATCGTACCGGCCATGCAGCCGCATCTGCGAGGGCGCAGATGGTTCTGCCCTCCATTTGATAACAGAGGTCCACAAGCAGATCCAGATCTCGGAGTCTGCCTTCCCCCTCCTCAATGCGTGCTACAATGTTTTCGAGCCAGCCCGTTCCTTCTCTGCAGGGTGTGCACTGACCGCAACTTTCGTGATGATAAAAATGAGTCACTCGACGTAGCCACGCAACCATGTCCGTGTCTTCGTCCATGATGAGCATGCCACTGGTTCCCATCATCGAACCGGCATCGCGGAGTGTTTCAGCGTCCATAGTGACGCCGTCGATCATGGCTGCTGTAAGTACTGGTGTAGAACTACCGCCCGGGACGACCGCTTTTAGCTTTTTACCGTTCCTCATACCACCGGCTACTTTTTCGATGAGATCCGTGATCAGCATTCCGGTCGGATACTCGTAAACCCCAGGGCGATTAACATGTCCAGAGATCCCATAGAGCACGGGACCGGGATGTTTCTCAGCTCCGATCCGTGAGAACCACTCGCCTCCCCGGCGAATGATCAGCGGGACGCAGGCCAACGTTTCTACATTATTAATGGTGGTCGGATACCCCCAAATACCTTTTTGGGCAGGGAACGGGGGTTTCACCCGGGGGTAGGCTCGCTCGCCCTCGAGCGAAGTCATCAGACTCGATTCTTCCCCGCAAATGTAGGCACCTGCACCTTTGTGGATCACGATGTCGGTAGAGAAGTCGGTGCCCAGAATATTCTGACCAACGTATCCTTTGGCATACGCCTTTTCCAGCTCCGCCTCCATTAACGTGATCCAGTCCGCAAATTCACCGCGAACGTACATGTACGCCGTTTTGATTGACATCGCGTAGCACGAAAGCAGTATTCCCTCGAAAACGAGGTGCGGATTGTATTCCATGAGTTGCCGATCCTTGAACGTTCCCGGCTCTGACTCATCGGCGTTGCAGCAGAGAAACCTCGGCACATTTTCGTCAACCGGCGGCATAAACGTCCATTTCAACCCGCAGGGGAAGCCTGCACCACCTCGTCCGCGTAACACGCTTCTTTGGATTTCCTCGGTTATCGCTTGCGGCGACCACTTCTCCGTCGACAAGACGTCTCTGAAAATCTGGTACCCGCCCTCGCCTTCATACACTTCCAACTGGTGGAGGTCTCTAACGGGAGGAAGCAGAACGCGCTGGTAACTTTGCCAATCACCAGCTTTGGATTGCCCTTGTGGATGTACTTCCATTTTTCTTTTTCGTGAGTGCGTTACCTGACCGTTTCGGAGACCGGCCGGGGGCCTGAGGATTGAAATTCGTTAACGTCAGACCGCCGATTGCCACCCAGATCGTCTTCGTCCTGAGGGAGTGTTGCAGACGTGAATTCCGGTGTTCTTCCCTCGCGAAGAGCATCGAGAAGTGCGTCCACTTTCTCGGTGGTCAGGTCCAGTACATATCGACCGTTGGTCACCTGGAGCATGGGTGCGGACCCGCATGCGCCCAGACACTCAGCTTCTTGAAGGGTAAATAAGCCATCATCGGTCGTCTCACCGACCTGAATTCCCAATTTGGACTCCAGGTAGTGAAGAATATCATACCCGCCACATAGTTGACAAGAAAAGCAGGTGCACACATCCAACACATGTACCCCTTTCTTCTTCTTGAAATACTGGGTGTAGAATGTGGCGACCCCGTACGCCTGTGCGTAGGGAATACCAACCTCTCCAGCTGTCAGTCGGATGACTTCGGGAGGGAGATACTGGAATTTCTCCTGAGCAAGCCACAGCGCTCGCATAATCGCCCCGTCCACAGTTGGGTACTGACTTTTCCACCGCTCGATCCGTCGCTTCTCGTCTGCTGTGAACACCAGCTCGTCGTTCGAAAAAACGGGATCTGGATTCTGATCGGGTATCAGTTGTTCCTTGTCCATATCAGGATCTCTGGTGAAGTCGGTCATTCGGAAAATTCCATGGGAAACTCGATGACTATTTATCTGCCTCGCCAAGGACGGGGTCGACGGTAGCGATCATGACGACCATGTCGCCCATCATCCCTCCTTCGAGCATGCTCTCAAGGCCCTGGAGGTTCGAAAAACTGGGTGAATTAATTCGAGCGCGGCACGGCTGCCCGGTTCCGTCAGACTGCAGATAGAAGCCGAGCTCTCCCTTGGGAGCCTCAATTGCGTGGTATGCCTCAGCCCCTTTCGGTGGACAAACCCCCGTATCGGTGTACATAAAATCGTGGATCAGTCCTTCCATCGAGTAATACACTTCGTCTTTACCGGGGTACGACCGTTTGGCGTCGTCGGAACGAATTTCTCCTTCGGGAAGTCGATCCAGACACTGTCGGATTATTTTGACAGCCTCCTTCATCTCTTCCATCCGCACGAAATACCGAGCAAGAGCGTCTCCTTCTGTTCGAATTGGGATGATGAAGTCCACTTCGTCATACTTCAGGTACGGTTCGAATCGACGAATGTCATGACCAACGCCCGAACCGCGCAGGTTAGCGCCGGTCATTCCGAACTCAATGACTTCTTCTGACGAAAGTACGCCAACTCCTTCAACACGGTCGATCCATATTCGATTTCGGTTGAGCAATTTCTCCCATTCTACGATCGCGAGAGGAAACTGCTCGACAAAATCTTCGATCTGCTTAATGCCAACATCACCCAGGTCGGTGACGAGGCCACCGATTCGACTATGCGAAACCGTCAGCCGGGCGCCCGTTACTTCATCAAATATTTTGTAAAGGTCTTCACGGAATTGGAAGGTCCACAGAAATACGCTGACCGCACCTGCGTCCATAAGTGCGACCCCCATCCACAGAAGGTGTGACGAGATCCGCGACAGCTCGCTCATAATCATTCGGATCCACTGAGCCCGCTCCGGGACTTCTATCGAAGCCAGCTTTTCAACCGCAAGACACCAGGCTACGTTGTTACTGTACGGCGCCAGGTAATCCATGCGGTCGGTATACGGCATGAATTCCTGGTATGTCTTGGATTCTGCTATTTTCTCGAGTCCGCGATGCAGATAGCCGATATCGAGAACGCATTTTTCGATCGTCTCGCCGTCCAGTTTGACAACGCATCTCAACACCCCATGCGTGGCAGGGTGCTGCGGCCCGATGTTGAGTATCATCTCATTGTCCAGGGCGTCAACTGATTCAGCGTCGTCCGGATGATGGATCTCTTCCAGCCAGGCATGCTTGCTTTCGAGCCTCCGATAGATGGCTTCGTTGTGCCGGGGCCAAAACGAAAGCGTCTCGCCGAAATCGATATGTGAGATGATGCTCATCCGTCTTCGGTATCCGGTCTCTCTGAGTGCATCTCTGGAAGGCCCTCACTGGGCTCTTCATCGTAGCTCTTTACCGGTTTCGACCCATGAGCGGCCGGGAATGGATCCATCGTTAACCCCCCCTCTGGCGACTGCGGCGGCAGGGGTAGGGATCCAGGAATGCCCAGAAGTGGAAATTCCTTGCGAAGGGGAAAATATTCGAAATCCTCCGGCATATACATCCGACGCAAGTCGGGATGACCCACGAACCGGATTCCAAACATGTCGAAACATTCGCGTTCGTTCCAGTCTGCTGCTCGGTAGACGTTGGTGAGAGTCGGAGCCTCAAGATCAGATTCGTCGATTCGAATTTTAAGCCGGAGACGTTGCTCCTTTTCGATCGCGACCAAGTTGTAGAAGATCTCGTAGCGCTCTTCTTCAGAAAACCGGTCGATACCGCCCAGGTCGGAGAGGTATGTAAACCCCAATTCTGTCTTCAAGAATGTACAGATCTCGACAAGGCTGTCCCGGGTGATGAGAACCGTGTACTCGCCGGCATAGACCGATTCGGCGCGAATGGCTTCACCGAAGTGTTCCCTCAGTTCCGACACCACGTCTGGAACGTGCGTGGTCGATTGTACGTGCGGATTCGTCTGTTCCGTAGACTCGTCCAGCGAGTCGACCGGTGTAAACAGGAACGGAAGCGTTTTAGGATGGGTGGGTTGCTGCTCGGACGGCATGAATTGTCGTATTGGTTGAACTATTCCTGACCGTAGAGACGATTTGGAGTGACAGCGGCGTCGCCATCCGGCGTAATAATTTTTGGTCGCACGGGCTCGATAGGACGGCGTTTTTCTCCGACAACGCCATCGCGGGCGATCGAATATTCATTCCGAATCTTTTCCTGAATATCCATGAGAGCGTGAATCACGGCTTCTGGACGGGGGGGGCAGCCGGGGATATACACGTCCACGGGGAGGAAATTATCGCATCCCTGAACAACACCGTAACAGCGGTGCATGCCGCCAGTCGACGCACACGCCCCCATCGCAATCACCCATTTAGGATCCGCCATCTGATCCCAGACTCTTCGAATCGCATGAGCCATTTTATAACTGACCCAGCCAGCGACGATCATGAGGTCGGCCTGACGGGGTGAAAACCGCATCGCCTCGCTACCAAATCGCGCCACATCGTATTTGGGTGCTGCGAAAGCCATCATTTCGATCGCACAACAAGAGAGACCCATCGGCATGGGCATCAAAGAGTTCGATCGAGCCCAGTTAACGACGGTGTCAATCCGCGTCGTCAGATACCCTTGATTAAAAGCGTCAGATTCCATAATTCACAAGCTAGATAATTCGGGTTCCGGGAGAGGCTGCGACCGATCGGCTCTAGCGATTCTCAATCGAATTCGAGACCTCCTTTCCGAATATCGTATAACAGGCCAATGGCAAGAATGATCACGAAAATCGTCACGACTCCCAGCACTTGAAGACCCACGCCGGCCTCCAGAAACGTACCGAAACTGGCAGCCCAGGGATACAAAAAGACAATTTCTACGTCGAATACGATAAAGATCATCGCCACTAGATAGAATTTGACGGAGTACCTGGTGCGCGCCGTTCCAATGGGATCCATCCCGCTTTCATACGGCATTTGCTTGATTCGATTCGGCCTGCTGGGCCCCAGCAACGCAGCCCCCTTCAAGAAGGCAAAAGCCAGGACCACTGCGAGGCCAAGCTGAATAAAAAAAGGGCCGTATTCTACGAGCATATTTGTGCAACGATTTGATTTAGCCGGGACTCGATCGCCAGTTTCGCGCGACTCCAGTTCGCCATTTTGCACGGTCCTGATCGGACTTGCCCCGGCGGCACGGAAGCTAGCCACTCTTCATACTCAAGTCAAAGACAGATGAGTTGAATATTGGTCAAAAAGAGAAGGCGGGCACGCTTCGATAAACAGAATTTACGATGGAGAGCCCTATCGTACGCTGTATGTGGCTCGAGCAATGACCATGCGTCCAAGCTTAGGCGCACCAATGAATTCACGATGATCATCGTCGAGTAAATTAGAGACGCCGACATCGAGTTTCATTCCGCGCGCGTACTTGTCTAAGTCATATCCAATGCCAGCATCGAGTTGGAAATAGCTCTCAAGTTCACCGACATAAGGCCCTGAGCGAATTTCAAACGCATCGATATACCTTCCCGAAGCGGAGAAAGAGAAGCCCCACGACGTGGCGTATCTCAAGCCAGCTTTGAACTTAATCTTGGGGGCATTAAGTGCCAAAACTGTACTCTCATCATCCTCGTCGAGTTCTTCGTTATCGAAGAAATCGTCGCTTACAAATGAGAAATTACCGAAGATTGTGAACTGTTTCGAAGCCTGGTATTCGAACGCTGCATCAACACCGAAAAAGTCAACATTACCAAAGTTCCGATAGGACAGAAATCCTCCCACTGCTGTCCCGTCATTCGATTCAAGTGCAGGATTATTGGAATCAGGTTGTACGGCAGCCACAGGGGTTGGATTACCAGGGGCATTAAATCCAACAGAGAGCAGGCCAGATATGAGCTGAGCGGCGGTCGCCGCGTCTAAGCCCAGACTGGCAAGAAAGCCGGCAACCTGCGGATCCAGAGCTGCACCCTGAATTACTGGTGTAAGTGCTGGTGCAAGATCTGCGGCTAGGTCGGGGACATAGACGAGCGGACTGGTGACAAGAAGCGGTCCGACAAAATCTTTCTTCTTGGTATAATATCCGTCAATCGTAAAGAGGAAATTATCACCAAATAACCCTTTAAATCCTACTTCAATAGTTTGAGTAGTCGTTTGTTTTAAAGGTGAAATATCGACCGGACCGCCAACTACAGTATAACCCGTATCGCTGCCGTCAGGAATTCCCAAAACACCTGTGGTCGAGCCTTGAATGAATGGAGTAAAACCATCCAACAGATCAGCTAGCGCCTCTCGTTGAGCTGCCGGAAGATTGGTGAAAGGAGGCGGAAGTGGATCATTTGAACGAAGTGTCGCACCAAATCCAGCTACCCCTGCTCCATAAAGTGCCTGTAGTGGCATCGTCGCAATGGGTATATCTTGACCAAATGCACCAGGCACGGGTAAGAAGAACCGCGCTGTGTTCGAACTACGGAAAGTGTCGAAAGAAAATCCGTCTCTTGCGCCGCGACCTTGTAAAATGAATTTGAGACCTCCGGGGAAACTCGTTGTCCTTGCAGGTATGTCAAGGAAAAGAGAATTTACCGACGGCGCTGAAAATGCTCTGTTGTAGGTAATTCGAAAAGATTGTGTGGTAGATGGTTTGAATACAACGGCAGCTCTTGGTGAAACTTGGAATTTCTCGTAGATGTTGTCGTAGTCACCTCTTATGGCTAACGTGAGATCGACCTTTGGAGAG
>SMXL01000002.1 GCA_004356385.1 Bacteroidota bacterium | reverse complement strand
GAGAAAACTTGGAAGAGGAAAGGATTGCGCTTGAACCTGGTGATGTATTTGCCCTCTATACCGATGGAGTCGTAGAGAGCAGAGATGAGACCGGGGACGAGTACGGGTACGATCGACTACTGATCATACTTCAAAAACATCGTCATGAGGATGCTGAGATGATTCACAAGGCGATTCTTGACGACCTCGCCCAGTTTTTGAATCACGGTGATTACGACGACGACATGACTCTTTTGATCATTAAATGGCACGGAATCGAAATTCCTGAATCCACACCAAGAGTTCTTGAAACAGAGGAGTCCACATGATCACGAATATTTGTAGCTTTGCAGCGGCAAAATGGGCCGTAAGCGTGTAACCAGTATTCCTTCATCGGAGAAGCAATGAGCAATTTTTCAGTCGGATTTCGAAACAACGGAAGTATTCAGATTCTGGATTTAAGGGGAGAGCTCGACGCCCATACGGCGTCAGAGCTTGAAGCAGCCATTCAGAAATGCCAGGCTGGATCCAGTTTCCAGATAATAATTAATGGCGCGAACCTGGCGTATATATCAAGTGCCGGCCTCGGCGTGTTCATGGCATACATCGAAGAGATCCGTGAAAATGGTGGAGATATCAAAATTGTAGCTCTGCAGGACAAAGTCTTCAATGTCTTTGACCTCCTTGGATTTCCGATGCTTTTTGACATTACGTCGTCAGAAGAAGAGGCAATCGCTAAATTTGAGGAATAGCAATTACACATTCGAATCTTGTTGACTGACACGCCATAGAGTTTCGTTAAGACATCGACCATTTTGGCTCCTGATACACACACACTGACGATCCCTAGTTCGACACGCTACCTGGAAGATGTGCGTCAGTTCGTTGCCAAGAAGGCTCAGTTGGCTGGATTCTCGGAAAGGGATGTAGAGCAACTTAAAATTGCTGTAGATGAGGCGTGCACGAATGTCATCAAGCACGCCTACAACGGTGAAGGTGAGCACGCTATTGATATCGCTGTCATTCTTTCAAGCGATAAACTCACCGTTCGAATTCGTGACAGAGGTAGAGCATTCAATCCGGAAACGTATGCCGAACCCAATCTGATCGAATTTGCCAAGTCTCGAAAATCTGGAGGATTAGGTGTCCACATCATGAATCGCTTGATGGATCGGGTCGAGTACAAGACAAAGGGAGGCGTGAACGAATGCTGCCTCGTAAAATATCTTCCTGAGTCGGATTAATCCCGACCTGATTGGCCTGCTCGAGCCGAGTAAATCGCCGCGATCCCAAACGTCAAAGAGGTGACCGTCGAGTCTGCGAATCCGACCCGATCCATTAACTCCAGAAAATCCCCCCTCTCAGGAAATCCTTCGATAGACTCGGGTAAATACGAATAGGCTTCGTCATCTCCGGAGACCATTTTCCCGATTCGTGGGAGAATGTACCTCCCGTAAAAGGAGTAAAGCTGTTTGATCGGGACTACTGTTGGACGGCTAAATTCAAGGATAAGAAGCCTACCCCCTGGCTTCAGGACGCGGCCCATCTCGGATAGTCCCAACCCCAGATTCTCGAAATTTCTAACACCAAACGCAACGAGAACCGCGTCAAATTCAGCGTCCTGGAAGGGAAGATCTTCAGCGTCTCCGACTCTTAGTTCGATCGTATCGTCGAGTCCTTTTCGACGGATTTTTCGTCTTCCGATCTCAAGCATTTCTTCGGCGATATCTATCCCGATGATGCTGACTGGCTTCAATTTCGCCGTCATGATCGCAAGATCTGCCGTTCCTGTGGCAATGTCGAGAATTCTTTTCGGATGGTCTGCAGCGAGCATACTCACGGTCTTTCGACGCCAACTCTGATCGATCCCCCCACTAAGTACGCGATTTAGAAGATCGTATCGGGGAGCGATTTTGTCGAACATTTTATGAACGAACTCCTTTTTCCCCTCCTCGACTGGAACGGCTGGCTGTACCATTAAATGATTGATCCCGCGTATTTATGGTTGAACATGTACGTTAGCTGATCATTTCACTTAGTTCGATGATTTCATAATTGATATTTTTTTTCTGCGACCGAATCACATCGAACGGAGTCAGGACCAGCTCATTGTTGACAACGCCGGCCATGACACTGAACTCACCATTTATAAGCGCCTCTACGGCATGTTTCCCAAGTCGACTGGCGAGCACGCGGTCGCGCGCTGTGGGCGACCCCCCTCGTTGAGTATGTCCGAGAACGCACACGCGCAGTTCGATGTCCTTAAACTGGTCGTCGGCTCTTAGTACGTCCGCGATATCTCCGGCTCCCCCGAGTTCATCTCCTTCCGCGACGACGACAATTGAAGAGCGACGGTGCTCCGTCATCAGCTTGTGTATACGAGTCTTGACATCGGCAATATTTGAGTCGGTTTCAGGAATCAAAACCATTTCTGCACCGCCTGCCAATCCACTATGTGCCGCGATAAAACCAGCATCCCTTCCCATTACTTCAATGAGAAACAATCTGTTATGAGCGTCTGCCGTATCCCGAATTCGATCGATGCTCGCCAATGCGGTGTTTATAGCTGTATCAAATCCGATGGTCTCATCCGTTCCAAAGAGGTCGTTGTCTATTGTGCCCGGGCAAGCGACACATGGAATACCATGCTCTTCATAGAAAGCGGAAGCCCCGGCCAGAGTGCCGTCTCCTCCGATGGCAACGAGGCCATCGATACCAGCTTCACGGATTTGGTCGGCTGCGAGCCGCCTTCCTTCGACGGTCAGAAATCGATCTGATCTTGCTGATTTAAGAATCGTCCCACCCTTCTGTATGATGCTCGAGACCGAGTGGCTGACCAGCTCAACGACGTCGCCGTCGATCATTCCTTCGTATCCGCGGAGAATGCCCAGCGTCGCATGTCCACTGAGACACGCAGTTCGAACAATCGAACGAATGCATGCATTCATCCCGGGAGCATCTCCTCCACTTGTAAAGACTCCGATTGTCATGTTTCACTCATCTCTGGATTCGCATCCGCTAATACCATTTCGCGGAGTTAAATTAAACTCAATTCGGGTTTAAAGGGACCATCCAATGTACTACATCCATGTTGTACTGATTTCTAAAGCTCTAAGAAGCTGCCTCTCATACGCCGCCTTAGAAATTTCCACAGCTCCGAACTGTCGCAAATGCTCGGTCATGAACTGGATATCCAACAAAACACACCCTTGGTTGATCAATTTCTCAACCAAATAAACCATAGCTACTTTTGAGGCATCTGTTCGATTGGAAAACATCGATTCGCCGCAAAAAAGACCTCTGATGGAGACGCCGTAAAGCCCTCCCACAAGTTCATCTGCCTCCCAGGTTTCAATACTGTGGGCAAATCCGAGCCTGTGAAGTTCACTGTACGCCTCGATCAGCTTTTCTGATATCCATGTCTCCTCTCGCTCAGCGCACGAGCGGATAACTCGATCAAACGCCCGGTCACTTGTGATCCGATAATCGCCTTTACGGATTCTTGCCCTCAGGCTTCGAGGTGTTCTGAACTCGAGAAGTGGAAGCACGGCTCGCGGATCCGGAGCATACCATGCAATCTGATTTTGATCGTCAGGATCAGCCATAGGAAAACAACCGGCTATGTACGCGCCAAGCAGCTGCTCTGGGTTCAGGCTCGGCTCCATGTCCTACCTATTCGTATCTTTTGCAACTTAAAATCAATTCCGAAAGCGTGAGAAGTGTAGTTCGTATGTCCGAGCCAAACAACCGTATGACGACCAGAAAAGTACGAATCGACATTGAAGACAGATCCTATGAACTGGAACCCGCAGTGGCGGGAGCGACGTTCTCAGTGGTGCATATCCGAGATGGTTTGTTTTCAATCCTGCATGAAGGGAAAAGTATTTCAGCGGTAGTGGACCAATCGGATCCTAACCGTTTGAACTTCACGATCGGAGACGAAGTCTACGCTTTCCACGTAGTAGATCATCGCCTCCAACTCCTCGAAAAGTACGGTATTTCTGAAGCTCGGGACGACCACGAAAGATTCGTGACCGCACCCATGCCAGGCCTCGTTTTAAAATTGTTTGTGGAGCCAGGAACCGTTGTTGCGAAAAAAGATCCGCTGCTCGTCCTGGAAGCCATGAAGATGGAAAACGAAATCAGAGCAACGGGCAGTGGCGTCGTTTCTGCCGTTCATGTGAAAGCGGGCCAGGCGGTCGCGAAAAATGATCTACTCGTAGAGCTGGCACCTGAGGAAGCCGTCTGAATGATAACTCTCGTAACGGGTGCGACTGGATTCCTCGGCGCGACACTCACGCGCCGCCTGGTTAAGGAGGGGGCTCAGGTACGAGCAGTCAGGCGAGAGTACTCGAAGCTTGATCTTCTCGACGAAATTGAGGGTCAGCTCGAATGGGTTACCGCTGACGTCTGTGACCGAGAAAGCCTCGACGAAGCAGTCCACGGAGTGACACGGGTCTATCACTGTGCGGCAACCGTTGGATTTGACGGACGGACCAGCAGGAAAACGTTCTTGGATATTAACGTTGGAGGTACGGCAAATATGATCGACGCTGCGCTGGATGCCGGCGTAGAACGATTTGTCCAGACGTCCAGTATTGCAGCGCTGGGCCGAAACCCAGGATCTCGAGATTGCCTGGACGAATCAGCAGAATGGAGAGAGTCTTCCTATGAATCGGACTACGGTGAATCGAAGTATCGGTCTGAGCTGGAAGTCCAGCGCGGGATCGCGGAAGGCCTCAACGCGGTCATTGTCAATCCCTCGTTAATCATGGGAATTGGTCGATCCGGAGAGAATACGATGCTTCTCGTGGAGAATGTTAGGAAACGGAGGATCCCGCTTGTCCCACAGGGCGCTACCAACGTGGTGGATGTCCTGGATGTAGTCGACGGACTCATTCGCGCAATGGAAACAGGACAGACGGGAGAGCGATATTTGTTGACCGGAGAAAACCTCTCCTGGTCCGGTATCATCGAGACCCTGGCAGATGCTCTCGGTGTAGTACCTCCCAGACGGACGGCCTCTCCCACGTTGATGATGGGCATCTCTTGGATGTTCGAGCTGGTCGGTCTCTTGACTCGTACACGTCCTCTCATTACGCGTGAAGCGGCGAGAATGTCTTCGATGACGTACTGCTACTCGAACGAAAAGGCGATTCGTGATCTTGGATGTTCATTTCGACCGTTCTCCGAAACAGCCGCGCGAATAGCCAACGAGCTGTAGATCTTCAAATTCGCCCATGAATCCTTGCGCCCGTCTACATGAATAATCCGAATCTAACATCCTCGAGATGGTCCGTTCTTACCGCTATCGGCCTTGCCGTCATCCTGATATCAATTGCACAACTGAATTGCGCCTCCCCAGACTCTGAGCAAACCAAATCGATCAGGGTCGGTACGTCGCTGCGGGTATTCGAGTTAATTCTTAACGAGATTATTGGCGAACCAAATCAGGTGCTGGCACTCGTTGGCGACAACCAATCGCCGCATGCTTTTCACCCGAAGCCGTCAGATGCAGTGAGAATGCATCAAGCAAGAATGGTCATTCTAGGCGCACCTGAACTGGACGGATGGGTCTCCGAGATGTCAGATTTGAATCCAATTTATCTCGCCGATCATCTTAGTCAAAATGATTGGATCTATTCCGACGAAGTACGAAATCCGCATTTTTGGGTCGATCCAGTAATCGTTTCTAAACTCTGCGAACCGATAGCAAATGAGCTGTGTAAAAATGAACCGAGCCGATGCAATGATTTTTTGCAGAATGCCAGGCGGTTCCAAGAGAAACTGGAATCACTCGACGAAAAACTGCGAGCCATAACGCATGATTTGTCCGGATTCAGTGTCTACACGACCCAACCGTTTTTCGATTACTTTCTACGTCGATATAGAATCAAATCTGCCGGATCACTCGAACCCATTCCGGGTCAAGAGCCTCCGCCGTCGAGAATAGTAAGAATGCTGAAAAATGAATTGGAATCACCAAGTGGAGGCATTGTTGCTCAGGTTCGGTTGCCCGACATAACGGCTCGTCTTTTTCAATCAGAATCTGGCCTTCCGATCGTTTATCTAGATCCGATTGGAGACTCCAGTACCGACTCGTATTCAAGTTTGCTCATTCAGAATGCACATTTACTGAGTGAGATGCTCACTACTGCCGAATGATCGCCGCGAAAAACCTCACCGTGCGGTTAGGGGACCGCACTGCCCTACAGGATATTTGTTTTAAGGTTGACCAGGGCAATTTTCTGGCTGTCTTGGGACCAAACGGAGGTGGAAAGTCCACGCTTCTGAAGTCTATTCTTGGACTCATTTCACCAACTTCTGGTTCACTTGAACTCGGAAATGTCGATCTTAACCGAAGAGACCTCAAGATTGGTTACGTACCCCAAGTCAAATCCCTCGATCGAACATTCCCCGCACAATCGATCGAGCTCGTAGCTACATCGGTGATCGGGCGAT
>SMXL01000159.1 GCA_004356385.1 Bacteroidota bacterium | reverse complement strand
TGGGCCTTCAGAATGTAAGCGCACGGATCGATTCGCTCATTCAACAACTTCGCGAGCAACTTTTGGCTATGGAGTTCGAGGTCATTTCCAGCTCGGCTCCGGGAACGATGTCGGGAATCATTCAGCTTGCGGTTGAGAATTCGGACGGTTGGGCAAGCGCCCTTCAGGACCGAAATGTCTGGGTATCGTCGAGGCGAGGCAGTCTGAGAATTTCGGTCCACGCTTACAATGACGAGAATGATATTGAATCACTCATGGAGGCCATGCGAGAAATTCGACAGGACCGAAACGCACTTGGCGGAGCTTAGCTGCCTTCAGCCACGTCGTGCAGCTTAGCTGCCCTTGGCCACGTCCCGGAATGGCGAAAACCAACGCGGAGTCTGACGATCTATCGCAGTCAGACGCTGCAGCCAGAAGATGAGCACATCGTCGGAGAATTCCTGTTGCTTCGATACGTCGAGTATGCCTGTTGCCATAGCGTCGAGTGGATCCGCGTGACCATAGGCTTTCTGAATCACGTCGACAACCCCTTCTTCGCCAAGTAACACGTCGGACTTCGTCACCTGCTCTGTTACACCGTCCGTATATGCCACGAGCGCCGTTCCCGGCTTCATCACGATAGACGTATCCTTGAATTCAGCGTCGGGTGTAAGTCCAAGTACAATATCCGAGTACGTGATAACCTCTGCGCCTCGTTCACTGACCAATATCGGACGGCAGTGCCCCGCATTGGCATACGTGATCGTATTGCGCTCGGGCTCCCACCGAATGAGCAGGAGAGAGGCAAACGTATCTTCCATAGTGGTATCGTTGACGAGAGCCTTGTTGACTCCAGCAACGAGCTCGGCGGGCGAGTCGGTCGCTCCAAGCATCGTGTGTATCGTGCTTCGGATATAGCCGTAAAAGCTGAACGCGTAAAACTTGGCCTGAAGACCTTTACCCATCACATCACCAATGGTGATGAAATAGGTACCCGGCCGAGTCTCCGTCCAGTCAAAAATGTCACCGCCACCGTGTCCTTTCGGGACGTTATGGACGTGTGTGGTGTAACCGGAAACGCTCGGCATCGTTTTCGGCGTCAACTTCTGAGAGAAATCCTGTCCGATTTTTTCGTCCAACTGAGTTTGGAATACCTTCGTCCGTTCTATGAGGCGGTTAACGCGCGAAATCAGCTGATCGATATCAAACGGTTTCGTGATATAATCATCGACGCCGGTCATTTGACCTTTCTTACGACTGTCCTCGTCCACTTTCGCTGTGAGGAAGATGAAAGGAGTGGCCTTGGTGTCCTGCCTTTCCTGAACGGCGGCCTGCAATGCAAACCCGTCCATCTTGGGCATCATTACATCAGAGATGATGAGATCCGGCACTTCTTCTGAAAGGAGCTCTAGCGCCTCGATTCCATTCTCGGCAGTACGAACATTGTACTCCTTCCCGAGTCGGTACTCGAGAAGACGTCTCAACGTCCTTTCGTCTTCTACTATTAAAATGGAATATTCAGCCATGGGTCCATATTTGATGAAACAGAGAATTCAAGCCGATGGAGTCCATTCTCGGATCGGAGGTATTCAAAATAGTCTGTGGCAGCATCCAGCATGAGAAGACCCATCCCGCGTTCGGGTAGGCGTTCGAGGTTTTCCATCCGAAGACGAAGATGCTTTGCAGCATCGAAACCCTTGGAGTTATCCTGTATTACGCAATGGATACTCTGACCATTTGGAAAAATATCCAGAATAATCTCAGGTTGAACGTCTCCGAAATCGGCATGCTGAACCAGGTTAGCCACCCATTCATGGATAGCCAGCTTCACGAGTTGAACCGTGTCGGGCTCTATCTCGGATGTAAAAGCGCCATTCGATTCCCAACGATCTAGGGTCTTATGGAGATCGTCGATGACGCCGTCAAGCTCCCGGAAGGACTGACGGGTGATTTCCATAACAGAGTCGGATTTGAAAAAGGCGTCGCTTCTTTACTTGATACCTTGCCTGGCTGCGTCGACAGTAGGAAACTGGCGAAACACTTTGTAAGTGCGCGTCAGTTGAACCACTACCTGAACCGGTCTCGATACCGAAGCAAACACAACCTGTCCACTCAGTGGAGATACCTGGCGATAAAGAGAGAAGATCGAGCCGAGGCCCGTCGAGTCGAGGATGCCCGTGTCGGTGAAGTCCAGAATAAAATTCTGTATACCATTTCGGACTTGTTCCTGAGTCGTATTCTTAAATTCCGCTGCATTGCGGAAGTCAAGAGCCTTCCCGATTCTGATAACTGCCGTGTCAATGGAGACAGGCTCTACGATAAAATCCATTGCGGATACTTGCATGGCCGTTTGTGAGCTAGTTTTCACGTAATACTTGTCCAGATTATCGGCACCGGGATTAGAACCTAAAGCCGTCTGACGCAGGTAAGATGCTCACCAAACCGGATTTTTCACTTTAGTAAACGAGCGATAGAACTGAAGGGTTGACAGGATAGGTAACCGGCACCAATATACGTCTCCAGTTCTGCCTATTCGGCGATTTCTGAGTACAGAATGCTGACAAACGGTATGTAGTCCATGAGTTCTTTGCACCACGACGGCCCGGCGCTCCTCAGGCTCGGCTTTATTAAGGCGGAAGGCGTGAGAATGGAAGCTATTCCCTCCGGATTCGAATCCAGACTTGAGGGCCTTCTTCGATCCCGAAAACGGGGTTTATCTGAAGCCGAGGATACCTGGCGTCAGTCTGTCAGAGATATATTGAGGAACGGGACCTACAAACCGACCGGGCGAGGCAAGCCGGCCAGCGAATATCTGATTCGGGCGTCGATGGAGGATCATTTTCCTAGAATCAACGCAGCGGTTGACATCTGCAATTTCATGAGCCTTTATTCCCTTCTCCCGGTTTCTATCTGGGATCTGGACAAAGCCGCTACCACTCACTTCAAGATTCGATTGGGAATGGAAGGCGAAGAATATGAATTCAATTCCGTTGGACAGAATATTGATCTGAAAGACCTCGTCGTTGGATGCGCTGTTTCAGATGACCGACCCGAAGGAAACCCGATTGTAAATCCCGTGAAAGACAGCATGGCCACCAAGACTTCGGATCAGACCGGGCGGGTAGGCGCCATCGTGTACGCCCGGGACCACGACGGACCCACAGGATCATTGGTATCAATCTGCGAATTGTTTTGTGACCTCCTCTCCAATTGCGGAGTCGAATCGGTCGCCGCATTTCGCGTCGTGAACCACAGGGAGACCGTTCGGATTTAACCGGTGGAAGAGCGTATCATGCGTGCAATCATCCCGACCGGATTGAAAGGTCACCATACGCAGGGTCCGTTTCTCAGACTAGGACACGTTTACAATACCATGCGGCTTCCTGGAACGATTATTTGGTCGGCGTCGCTTTTGGTCGTTCTGTTGAGCGCACCCGGTTGCCGAGAGCGGGAGTCGCCGGTTTCAGTCGCTTCACTTCTCGAAGAGGAAGGTCCCGATCAAGAGAGTTGGAATCCAGAATTATTCATCAGTGAGGACGGACTCCCGCGGATCCACATGAGAGCGAGATACATGGCCCGCTATGATCGCCCCGACAGTACATACATGATTCTCTCCGGTACGGAAGACGGCGTCGATCGTGTCCACGTCGATCTCTTTGACGCTGAAGGTGATTCGTCGGCCGTGGTTATTTCTGATCGATTGACTTACTATAATCGGGAAAAGAGATTCGTGGCTCGGGGAAACGTTGTTGTCACGACACAGGATAGCTCGAGGCTCGAGAGTGAACACCTGGCATGGTCGGAAAGCGATCACATGGTTCGTACTCCTGGATTTGTCCGGTATATCACCACAAATCAAGTCGTAACGGGATACAAGTTGGAAGCAAACGAGGATTTGACGGAAGTCAAAATATCCGGTGGAACTGCGATTTTCACACCTGAGCAGGAATGATGCACTCGCCAGGAATTTCGATTCGGACGATCAACTGCTTCGTAGTAGCATGTTTTTGGGCGTTATGGATGTCGTGCGACAGCAATGCTTATCAGGACCAATCCGCAGAAAAGGTCGTTGTTCAATGGGATGAAGCCGAGCGATCCGTAGTAGACGGTGTCGAGATTATCCATCTGATCAATGCCAGGGTTCGTCAGGGAGAGACGTTTCTCAGAGCAGATCGGATGATCGATGAGGGCGCGAATGTGCGTCTGTTTACAGGAAATGTCCGGATCATCGAGCGAGGAGACACGGTCTATGCCGATGTCGTTCGATATGACAGCGATCTGAAGATCGCATACGCGTCGGGTACGATTCACATGACGGACGGTGCGGTATCTCTTCGCTCTACCTCCGCCGTGTATTACTCCGATGAAAAGCGGACTGTATTCGATACAGGCGTTCAGTACGCAGACAGCCTTACACTTTTGACGTCGCATCGAGGGGTTTACTGGTCTGAGGAATCTCAGGCCAATTTTTCAGGTGACGTTCGCCTTCGACAGAAGGATTTATACGTGGAGGCGGATTCCGTGAGCTATTCCAGGGAGGAAGATGTTTTTTTTGCGGAAGGCAATGTGGTCGTAGACCGATTGGATGCTGTCGAAGAAGACGCCGTTCCTGAGGCGACCGGGCTCGAGGATGCCGGTCCTGAAGCAGTCGGTACCGTAGAAATCGACCCGAATTCGTGGGTCAGTGCTTCCAACGAGATCCTGGGATTTGTAGACGCGGAAGCCCGCTCGCTGATGTTTAGTGATATTGTAACTCATGACGGGCGAGTGGATTCGAGTTGGGTCTTCGGCAGTGTTCTTCTGCTTCGAACCCGGGACGGAGAGTCCGGGACGGATTCGCTCATGGTCATGGCTCAGTCTATGATACTGAGCCGAAGCGCAGGCGGAGATAAGGTGATCGCCATGGATTCCGTGTCTGTCGTGGAAACGAACTTCAGCGTAGTCGGTGACTCCCTTGTTTACGATCGTTCGGGACGTAATCAAGACGATCGCTTCGAAACGCGCATGTTTGGAGATCCGATTGCTTGGCTGGCCGATTCTCAGATTACGGCCGACACTCTTCAGGTATGGGGTAGAGCCAGCTCAAACGATTCGCTACTGGCGTCGGGGAACGTTTTTGTAGCCAGTTTGGATACAACGATCAATAAAATCCAGCAGTTGAAGGGACGGTCATTGACGGCTTATTTCGAACGCGACACGCTCAGGACAATGAAGGTCAGCCCCAACGCCGAGGCACTGTATTATATTGAGCCGGATCCCGGTGAACCCACCGTCGCCATTCATTCGACGGCCGATCGAATAGAATTTACATTCGAAGAGGGTACCATAGTGGATGTGCGTGCTGTGAGCGGTGTTCAAGGGACGTTTTACCCTGAGAACCTGATTGACCGGGCGCAAGATCTAGTAGGATATGCCTGGGAGCCGGATCGGCGACCAAAAAGAAAGGAGATGCTGGACGAGTTGAGCAGAAGGAATAATTATCGCATCGATCGAAAACGGTCAATAATGGTGCTGGTTGACCCGAGCGAGTCGGAGATTCGCGAATAGCAGATGCATAGCATGATTATATGGCCATAGAAGAAATCGAGAGGGCGCTGGATCATTTCAAGAGCGGGGAGCCCGAAGCTGCGATTCCGATTCTTGAAGAAGTGATAGAACTGGTGCCCACGTACGTAATTGCGCACGTCCTACTCGCTCAAGCCTATGAATCATCCATGCAGGAAGAAAAAGCGGTTCGGGCGTGGCGGCAAGCATATCGGATGATTCCCAATAGTCCGATTCTTCCATCGGCTGACTCGGAGAAGGAAGAGTACGACTCCTTTTTTTCGCAACTGGCGGATGTCTCTGCCGGTCGAGCGCCGATCCCCGGCGTAGCCGCCGACGATGGGGTTGCCCCAGATGCAATTTCGCTTCGGGTTACACACCTCGTAAAGAGATACAAAAAGCGCTCCGTTGTTAAGGCTATTGATCTCGAGGTGCGACAGGGAGAAATCGTTGGCTTGTTGGGCCCAAATGGAGCCGGGAAGACGACCACATTTTACATGATCGTTGGAATGGTTCGCCCTGATGGTGGGAACGTGTTTCTTGGAGATCAGGACATCACAACCCTCCCGATGTTTGAACGAGCTCGACGAGGAATCGGATATCTTGCTCAGGAAGCGTCCATCTTTACCCATCTTACGGTAGAGGACAATCTGCACGCGGTGTTGGAGTACCAGTCGCTGAGCAAAGCCGAGAGAATGGAGCGTGTGTCGGAGCTTATCATGGAATTCGGTCTGGAGCAGATTCGAAAATCGAAAGGGTATATGCTGAGCGGGGGAGAGCGTCGGCGAACAGAAATCGCACGTGCCCTGGCCACAAGGCCGAAATTTTTCCTTCTGGACGAACCTTTTTCTGGCGTCGATCCGATCGCTGTAGAGGACATCCAAAATATTGTCTCGGGTCTGAAATCCAGCGGCATTGGTGTTTTGATCACGGATCATAACGTACACGAGACGCTCGCGATTACAGATCGAGCCTATCTGCTTTTCGAAGGAAAAATTCTCAAACAAGGGACCGCCGAAGCCCTGGCCGCTGATCCCGAGGTTCGTGAACGATATCTGGGGGAGAAATTTACCCTGGAGCGATATCGCTGACGGAACCACGACCGTGAATTGGGGTCTACATTTGCTTCTTTTTCGGATCGTACTGTCAGAAAATCGAGTCAACCACTACCCCAATGGCCTCCAACGTATTTGATGAATTCGAGTGGCGCGAACTGTTGTACGACGCCACCCCGGATTTACGCAAAATTCTAAGCGAGGAATCTCTGACGGCCTACATCGGCTTTGATCCGACGGCCTCGAGCCTTCACGTCGGGTCGCTCGTGCCCGTAATGGGGCTTGCACGCTTGCAGCGTTTCGGCCATACCCCGATTGCCATTATTGGGGGTGGAACGGGTCTCATTGGGGATCCAAGCGGCCGTACGGCCGAGAGACTTCTTCTCGACTCGGCTCAGGTTCAAGAAAACCTGGAAGGAATTCGAGGACAGCTTGAACGGTTTCTTGACTTCGAATCAAAGTCCAACGCAGCGCAGATTGTAAATAATCTGGAGTGGCTTGGCTCCATACGGATGATCGACTTCCTCCGGGATGTTGGGAAGTACTTCACCGTGAACTACATGCTCGCAAAGGAGTCGGTAAAACGAAGAATGGAGGCCGAGGACGGAATATCGTATACCGAGTTCACCTACATGATGCTTCAGGCTTACGACTTTCTGGAGCTCTATGATCGATACGACTGTACACTTCAGTTGGGCGGAAGTGATCAGTGGGGAAACATTGTCGCAGGTGCAGACTTGATCCGTCGGCTCCGAGGAAAACGGGCCCATGGTTTTGTTTTTCCGCTCGTTACGAATGCTGCCGGGACGAAATTCGGCAAGACGGAAGCCGGAAATATCTGGTTGGATCCGGAGCGTACGTCTCCATATCGATTCTACCAATACTGGCTTAATGCCGACGATCGCGACGTGATCAAGTATCTGAAATATTTCACATGGTTTTCCAAGGAAGAAATCGACGAATTTGCAAGTTCCTTGGCCGAAAATCCAGAAAAACGGGTTGCACAGCACGCTTTGGCAGATGCGGTAACTGAGTTGGTTCATGGAGAGTCGGAAGTAAGTCGTGCACAACAGGCTTCCCGCGTTATGTTTGGTGAGGCGATGGACTCGCTCTCGGTGGACGATATTCTGGACGTCTTTGAAGACGTTCCATCAAGTGATTTGGATCGCGGAAAATTCGACGGTGAGGGGCTCGGGATTCTCGACTTACTTGCCGACAGCGGGCTGACGGCTTCGAAGGGTGAAGCTCGTCGACTCGTGCGCTCCGGAGGCGCCTACCTCAACAATATCCGACAGACCGATGAACATGCTCGCGTCGCACTTGACGACCTCATCGAGGGGAAGTTGATCGTGTTACGCAAGGGCCAGAAAAATTATAGAGTCGTTCAGGTTAGTTAG
>SMXL01000158.1 GCA_004356385.1 Bacteroidota bacterium | reverse complement strand
GGTAGAATCAGATAATTTCGATTTCGCCATTTATTTTTATAACCGGCCTGACCATTTGGATAGGTCACATTGTTGTACGAATCAAGAACCTGCACCTCGTACTGTTCCTGCAAAAAACACCGCTGTTGCTCCGTCCCTGTCCATCGCCCTGCACTTCGGCTGGCGTCCGCCATTCAATATGGAGCTGGATATCGCCAAATGCCTGCCTCGTTCGGATACCGCCCGAGCCGCCCGCTACGGTCATGACTCCGTCTTGAACGGTCCACGTAGCATCTCCGCCACCTGCACGTTCCCACTGGTAAAGATTGGTACCGTCAATTAAACGATCGCATCTGACGGCGCCAGGGTCCCTTCTCCAGGAATAACTGTGTTAGGGACCGGCTCCCACTTTTCGGTCATTTCGGGCCGCCACTCCTGAGATAATACTGGATTGACAAGCGCGCAAAGAAGGCTGCAGAAAAGGAGCGGCTGAGTTTTAGTTTTCATTGTGCTAATTGGCTTGTATCGTCTTTGGATCGGGTGGTCGACTGCCCGGATCTACTGCAGTTTTTGATCGCCTGTTTCTGATCCTGTCCCCGATAGATGTCCCAGCGAACAGAAATAGGTTGGCCGACTTGTTCAATGCCAACTGCGTCATGAGCAGAGCTGCGATCACCGGCTGCGATGCGTCCAGAAGCGAGGATATACCAAGTACGGCCGCCGCACCCAGGATATCTTTCGCGGGCACAAGGGGTAGTCTGTTTACAATAGTGAGTATGACCAGCATGGTCGCCCACACCTTGAGCGATGCTTCTGGAACAACAATCCACCACTGAACGATCTGGAGTACATAAATAATGAGCATGAAGCGACCGAGGTGTATCCCGATCAGTCCCAGAACCGTGCGAGTAGGCAGTGTAAAAATGGTCCTTCTAAAGCGTGCAAGAAGGCTAAGGCCAATTGCCGCAAGTGGGACAGCGCCAATAATATAGAATGGTGTTGTTTCCCCGATGATATCAAGGAGGGTGATCTGGCCACCATACAGAAATCCTCCCAACAAAAGCAGCGCCGCACTCCAAGATCCAAGCATGGAAGCGATTGCGTTGTCCTTGATGGTGCCCAAAATTTGCCGCGTCGGGTGGGGGACCCTTTTTTGGGCCCACAAAAAGAAGTACGCCTCACCCGCGTAGCTGACAATGTCCGTATTTAGGACCTTCTTGCGGAAAAGAACGGGCCACAGGTCGCGTAGCCGAACGTGCCAGAGACGACCGTAGATGGCCAGTTCAACAAATATCAGCTGGGAATACAACAGCGCCCAGATAATATAAAACCAGGGCGTTCGTGGTCGGGATATCCAAACCTCTTGCCAACCGATTCCTGAAAGCTGATACACTAGGAAGCCTATAACACCCAGGCCGAGTACGACACGTATGACGCGAAACCAACGCTTCGTGACTGGATTGCGATTCGCGATTTTTATCCGGTCGACTATTTGGTGGAGTGTACTCAGTGGAATAATCTGCTCAGAATATCATTGATTAGTCTGTGCACTGAATCCTGGACTTGAGCCAACGCATTCTCGGGCGGCGGTCCTCATTTGTTTGCGTATCCGGTATGCGTCCAGCAGTAAAGTAGCAAAGAGCCCATCGATCACCGCTTCCACGGTACGTTTTTCTCGCATGATTCCCAGAACGGTGCTGAGAACGAGTGCCGTTCTTTCTGATTCACGAGGGGCATGCCCTATTTTCCACTCGGCCTCTGATGTTCGACCACCCTTTCTACGCTGATGCCGCGTTCGAACCGATTCACCGCTCCCGCTATACTGCTATTCGCTGGCGCGGCATGGTATGCGCTGGGATCATGGCTCATTCCACCGGTCATATCGTCCATTTATCACGGCGACCTGCTTGTTCGTCTCGTCAGTCAAATTCCTGGATTTCGAGATCAACCCCTCGACTTCTATCTGGGACAGTGGAGTGGAATTATTCTGGCCGGAACCGCGGCATTCTTGGGACTGTCCGGCTTCCTGCATCTGCTGAATTCTGACAGGCGCTGGCCGAGTCTGGTGGGAAAAGCCACGCCTGGTACGATCGGCGCGATTCGGATGCTCGTTTGCAGCATTTTGCTGCTCAACGTGTTTTGGGAAGACCTTTCGAGCACGGCTGCCCTCCCCAGAGGAATGCTAGAGCCCATGGGCCTCATTCAATTGTTCTACCTTCTTCCAGGATTCGAGTGGTTTTTAACCTCGGCGGCTTCGCTAGCCATTTTTCAGTGGGTAACGGCGGCCGTGTTGATTTTCGGCTTCGCTGGGTGGAAAACCAGCTGGACCATACCGATCGGTGCCGTCTGCTATCTCCTATTTGCCGGACTTCTAAGACACTACGCCTGGTTTTACCATACGGGCCTTATTCCCCTATTCCTTCTAATCCTGCTCTCATTTCTCCCATCCGGCGATGGCTGGTCGGTTGACAGACTTATTCGTATCTGGAGAGGAAAACCCGTTCCTGCTGCGGATAAGAGCAGCTATATGTACGGCTGGGCCAGATACGCCATCTGGGCAACCATGGCGCTACCGTATGTAGCAGCAGGTTTCAGCAAGATCAGAAACGGTGGCCTTTTCTGGTGGGATGCCGTCAACTTCAAGTACATTCTTTTCTACAGCACACTTCGTCCGATGGAGTTTGACTTCGAGGTCTCTCTCCTGCTGAGGAATGCTCCGGACTTCCTCTTTGAGATCATGGCGCTGGCAGCATTGGGCGGAGAGGTCCTCTACGGACTCGTTCTCTTCTCACGCCGGGCCCGATGGATCCTGCCTACACTCATGGGACTGATGCAAATCGGGATATTATTTCTCCAGAACATTCTATTTCTGGACCTGATTATTTTGCAGGTCATTTTCTTCAATTTCATACCGCTCAGATCATTCCTTGGACGTCGCCTTTCTTTAGCAAAGGGACGGATCAGGTTGAATTACGATACGCAGGTACCGACCCAGCGCCGTGCAGCACAGATTATTGAGTCGCTGGATCTGTTCGAACGCTTCGAATTGCAAAACAAGACCGGCGCCAAGCTGAGCGCACAATGGAAGGACGACACCTACGAAAATGCTCGACTCGTCCGAATGGTGATAGCCGTTTCGCCGTGTGTTTGGATTCTACGTCCCATAATGATTCTGCCTGGGGTTTCTGACTGGGTGAGCGCGAAGCTGACAGACGCACCAAAACAAGATGTCACTGAGAAGACTCCCGAGCACTCTGAGAAGGGATATCGACGCGTAGTCGTCACACTCACGTCTATTCTCCTCTTCTGCTGGGTATTTCGGTTGGAATTTTATCCGTTCACCAGTATGCAGATGTTCTCAAAAGTGCGCGGTCCAGTCGTTACGTACGAGCTTCCCCTGGCACACCTTCGGAGCGGAGACGTCGTGCACCTTCCCATTGAGCAGACTGTCCCCGCCATGCGGGACAGTCGGTATCGCAGACTTCTGCAGAGTGCTATGAACGACGAAGAAGAAACCGTCTCAGCTGAGCTTTTTGAGATTGTAGCAATGCGTTGGAATGCTGCGGCCGTCGCGGCCGATCAGATCACCCATATGGAAATTGAGCGCTGGACGTGGAACTACGAGGAGGATCCAGACAATCCCGCGCACGGTGAACTCGTGGCGACGCGCGCGTATCCGGTCGCAAACGCGAACTGAGGATCCTGGAATGGGTTACGAACCGTAGTTCCGCACACCAACGATGGAATCGAAAAGAGTAGCCAGTTCTTCGGTCGTCGTTCGAGCATCAAACCGCTGCACGGCCTCTGGGTTGAGTTCGAATGGAATGGGCATCCGACGTTTCTCATCTTTCGCCTTCACGCAGTCGACCAGCAAATCCGCGACCGTATCAAGCTCGTTGGAATCGACCTGAACGCCAGCCCCGGTGCGCTCCAGTATTTCTGCCACCTCAGGGTTCCGAGACATGGAGAGCACCGGCCTTGCCGCAGCCAGGTATTCCAGAAGCTTTGCTGGAATGATCTCGTTTCGACGGGTATCTGTGCTCAATAACAGAATGTCGAACTGATTCAAGGCAGAGACCGACTTCTCAAGAGGAACAGCATCTGCCGGGATAAACTGATCCGCAATTCCGTGTTCGATGGCAAGGTTCTCATCTGTCAAGTTCAGCGGTCCAAATGGATGCACCTTGATTCGGCCCGCAATCGGGCCGTGGCGTCTGTGCGCAGACTCCAACACGTCCATAATCAATTTCGCGGGCGACATGGCCCGGAAACGGCCAAAAAAACCTAGATGCAGATCGTTGCCCTTCGATATGGCAAGCGGACTCGCGCTATTCAGGTCGACCGGGTCGTCCAGGACGAGGGGATCGTAACTGTTGTAGATCGTGGTGGCCTTGGACCGAATCTGCGGATAATACGCGCGGTATTTCTCTTCCGTCTGTCTAGCCTGAAAGAGCACTTTGTCGGCGGTATTCAGAATCTTGTTTTCGTAACGGCGGTCCACGGCCTGCGTTAACGGTGACTTCCCGTCGGAGCGCACTTCACAGAGCGTCCATGGATCTCGAAAATCCGCTACCCACGGAATGTTGAACTGGCGGGAGATCTTCTCCCCCGTGACAAGCCCGGACCACGGATCGCCCGTACTCCAGAGGACGTCTGGCTGGACCCGCCGTATGGTCTCCTCAATCTGCCTATATTTCATCCAGAACAGAATCAACCACGAATCGATCGGAAACAGGCGGTCCATTCCATTCAGCATGCGATCGATCGGATTCGGTCCCTTCTTTCTCGTTTTATTCCAGACCGGCGCAAGTCCCAACTGGCTTTCAGCCGTGACGGATCGGTCGTATAGAGGTTTGATCCTGACGACCTCGATCCCCTCGAGTAATTCCGCTTCCTTTTCTGTCAGCACCTGTCCGGGTGCGTCGATGGTGACAACGGTCGGCTCCCAACCATACTCCTTCATATGGAGGACGAATCGAAACGGGCGCATCGAACCGACTCGACGCCGCGGAAGAAAAAATGGAGCGAAGAAAAGAGCGCGCTTCAAAAGAGTTATAGCTT
>SMXL01000157.1 GCA_004356385.1 Bacteroidota bacterium | reverse complement strand
TTTGAGATTCAAAGACTGGCTAGCGCGGTGCTAGAAATCTAATGTTATCAAAATCAACTTCTGCTGGCTTGTCTGTATTGTCTGAATCGGACCAAAGCCTCAACGAAAGGGGCCTTTGGGGAGGATCCTCGTTGAACAGGCGCCGATAGTCCGCTTGCACATCTCTCTCAATATGAACCCAGTCGCCGATCCCATCGAGTGCACTCGCCACGACGAGAACCTTTAGTTTACCGTACGAAACGACGGTTTCTACCGGTAGTGTGCTGCTGTAAACATACTTAATTGCTTTCGGCCTTTTGATGAATAGTCCTTCCATCTTATAAATAACATACAGGGCTGCGCCGCTGTCGTTCATTTTTTCATCATCTTCACGAGCATTTTCGGGAAGTTGAAGGGCCCTCCAGTCCCACGCAAGCCTCGGAAGATCTCGAAGATTCCAGTCGAAACCGTCTCTACCATTCTCCATCATGATGTGCACCGCCTCGCCCTCAGAATAAACCCTAAGGGAGCGATTCCCATTATCTTCGACGATGTAAAACTCTTCGTCCGGCTTCATAAAACTTGGTTTCAGGGGCACCAGCTTTTTGTCTCTGAGCATTTTCCAGCGATGCGGCAAGTCCCCTTTTTCATCCGATTCGAAATCATCAACCAGAACCTCTCGCGCATTCTGGCTCTGGTCGGCCGTCGCGATATTGATACCGAATGACAAGCAGAAAAGTATGACAGCGGTTCTCATAGCGTAAAGGTATTGAAAACCGTCCAGATTTGACGTCATGGGACAAAGTATGTCGCTCATCGTAAAGCGAAGATCAGTCTTTAAAAAGGCCAAATGACTTGTATTTCGGTGGTTACACGTTTCAACTTCTATTCCGACCAACGAACTGCATTAATTGGACCAAATTCATCTGAATGAACCCCTTGTTGCATGCGACTCCTCCTGATTACCCCCGACTTCCCCCCATCCATCGGGGGTATCCAAACGTATGCATTTGAACTGGCCGTGAGACTGGCTACTAAGTCTGAAAAATTCGCAGTCGTCTCCGTTCAGGAAGCCGCTTCTGCGGAGGTGGACGATCGTCTTCCCTTCCCTGTTTACAGGATTCGCTCGACTTCCAATTTATTTCCTTTTCGGGCTGTACGTCTCGTAGCGTCTCTTTGTCGGCGGGAAGGATTTGATGTCGCGTTCTGTATTGCATGGCCTTCAGCCGTCGCCTGTCGCCTGGCCAAATTGGTCGGTGGCCCTCGGCTGATTCTCGCCGCTGCTCATGGTCGAGAACTCACGTTCAATCCAGGTGCGAACATTCCGGTTGTCGGTCGTCTGTACGAATGGTTTCGTCGGTTCATCACGACGCGTACCGTAGATCGCTTCTATGCAGTCAGTCGATTCACAAGAGATTTGTTGATTCATCAGGGAGTTTCATCTTCCAACGTAATCGTATTGAACAACGGTACGGACCCGACAAAATTTTTTACCGAGGCTACGCCGAGACTGCGATTTCGCCTAGGCGCTAAGCACGGTAAAATCATTCTTACAGTAGGCCGCCTCGTCAGAAGAAAGGGTATTGACGTGATGATCGCCGCGCTTCCGAGGGTTCTCGAAAAATTCCCGGACGCGCTGTATGTAATTGTGGGAAAAGGTCCGGAATACGAGAGGCTGAACCGACTCAGCTACGACCTGGGTGTTCAGAACTCCGTGCTCGTGATTGATCAGGAAATACCGGACCAATTGCGGGCGTATTACAACGCGTGCGATGTGTTTGTACTGCCTGCACGTCAAGATTTGAGAGACCACGAGGGATTCGGAATCGTTTTGTTGGAGGCCTCGGCGTGCGGAGTCCCGGTTATAGGTACCCATTCAGGGGGAATTCCAGACGCCATCGTCAACAACACTACCGGAATCCTTGTACCGCCCGATTCCAAGATTGAACTGGCAGAGGCCGTCGTACAAATCCTATCGGATCCAGATCTTGCGAAACGTCTCGGGGAGGCGGGAAGAGATCACGTGCTTGCCAAAGCAAATTGGGATGCCGTTTCCAAAAGGCTCTATCAATCAATGAGCGCTTGATCGTCCTGGTTTTCGTCCGCGTTCGTTAGCTCTTTTCCGGATTTGGGTTTGACTACGGCAACGGACCCTCTTCGGCGTTCGTGTAGCCCCACGAAGAGAAGGACCCCCAGATTCATAAGCCGCTTGATCACGCTACTCACGAGCAACATCCCTGCAACGCCCGCCGTGGATACGCCCAAAACTCCCGTCAGTTGAACGCTGACACCCAGAAACACGAGGTCTCGGACGGGAAGCATCGGAATTCGATTGGCGACGATCTGCACGGCAAAGAGCGTGAGTAGGATCGATAAATCTGTCTCATCGAGTACGACCGCCCATTGCACAACCTGAAGAAATCCCACGATCGTCATTCGGCCAAGGTGAATTCCAAAAAACGTCGCCAATGACCTACCCGGCAGGAAGAAGATGGAATGTCGAAATTTGATAACGGCTGCTATTCCGATACCGATGACCGAAGCCAGAACAAAAATCTGGAGCCATGTGGTACTTGAGAAAGAAGCGGGAAGAATCAGACTCCTGGTGGCAAGCAGCCCAGCCAAAACGGCGATGGCATAGGATGTCGAAGCGATAGCGGAAACAATATTGTTATCCTTGATCGTGCCGAGCACCCGGCGCTTGGGAAAACCAAACGATTTTTCTGCCCATAAATAGAAATAGACCTCACCGCTGTAATTGAGCAGATCGTTGTTGTAGACGCGCTTTTTGAAGAAGAAGGGCAGACCTGCCAGGAATCGAACTCCGAAAGCATGTCGGTAGATGAGTGTTTCGCTCACCGGAAGCGCACAAAACAGGACGAGAAGAAGTACATAGAAGGTGACTTCTTCGGGCAGAGCGCCATAAATTTCTCCCCATCCAACGTTCGTAAGTTGAACGGCCAATAAGACGGGCACTCCGAGGGTGACAATCCATCGAATCCACTTCGTAAGCATTTTCCCCCGATCGCTCTTCATGAACGTCGTAAAAACACCGTCTTTCTCTATAGGGGACATACTCGAAGGATTGACTTGCGTGGTGGACGCGAGATTAACGCTCATTTTATCGTGGTCCAAGCGGCCTTCGACCCAAGATTTACTGCGGGTTTTCCACTGGAACCGTAAGGCTCACAATAAAAGGATACGGTCGCTTTCGTTTTAACGCCGTTCGTCGTTTCTTGGGGTGGTGAAACGATGTAAGTCTCATCCGAAAATTTCTTCCTTCCCAAGTATGAACACTTTCGAATCACTTAATGTCGGCGACACGTTCTCTATCGAGAGATTGATTTCGGCGGAAGATGTACGCGCCTTTGCAGACGTTACAGGAGACGACAATCCGCTGCATGTGGATGAGGCGTATGCCTCGGGGACTCGTTTCGGTCAAACCATCGTTCACGGTGTATTCCTTACCGGTCTTATTTCGAAAGTGTTGGGTCGTGATTTTCCCGGACCTGGTAGCATCGCCGTCTCCATCACCTGTAAATTTCTTCGTCCCGTTCCGGTCGGCTCGACCGTGACGATCGAGGTGAAAGTGGCCGAGAAAATTCAGAAGTACGGCCACATTCGAATGCGAGTGTACGTTTATCTCGGTCGAAAAATGTCGGTCGGAGGCGAAGCAACTCTCATTCCGCCGTCTCCTGAAGGTTTTTAGGCTCTGTTTACCGGCAACAAAAGGGCGTCGTCCGGCAGAGTTGACAAATCCCGGATCTACTCGACGAGTTTGATCGTCCGTCCTCGAGGAAGAACGTCACTCAGTTCAACCTGGTTTAGAATCGCCAAGGCGGTTGCCGTGAGCCCCGACGGGAGTGTCACTGGAAGCATGAACTCAAAGCTGGTCTCCGATTGGGTAGAAGAAAGTATCAATCGCCCGGGCTGACGATTCAATAGTTGAGCGTCGGTCAGCCGTTTAAAGCCTCGCATTGTTCTCTGAAATTGGGAGTCGTAGTTGTCGAATGATTCCCTTGATGAGAGCCCTAAAAACTGAATAACTGTCCCGTCGAAATCGATAAAATGGGCGCGAAGTCGAAGCGTCTGGCCATCGGAGTTTTCTACGTCGGCGACCACATATCGAGCGGAAAGATCGTTGACCGTCCCGAGACCTCGCTCAACGAGATGCATGCCTTCCTGCGCCAGGAAAGCATCGGATGCAGCTTCGGCGGTTGCGTGTTCCTCGTCGATTTCGAGTAGCACTGCCGCCTGCTCGTCTTCGGCAATCATCACGACTTGCGTCGCTTGATTGGTCAGGGAATATTTATCTGGTATTGGAAATTCAAACGCCATCTCCGGGTGATAAAATCGACCGTTCTGGACGAAACCATTCCTCGGATTCTGACCGAAAACGATATGATCGACCCTGGACAGATAATACTCTCGGGCGATCCGGTCTGTTTGGTACTGGCCTTTCCATTCGTCTGCGAGGCGAAGAATGGTTTGCTCTCGTTCGCCCGGATCGGGATGTGTACTCAAGAAGGAAGGGATATTAGACTTCGATTGATCGCTCAGCCTCTTCAGTGTTCTGAAAAAGGCGGATGCCTCTGACGCCCGGTAACCGATCATCGAGGCATATTCAACACCGATATCGTCCGATTCGCGTTCGTCGCCCCTCCCATAACTCAGGAACAGAAGCTGAGTCGCGGATCCTCCCACGTTCAATATGTTTTCAGCCGCCCCTCCGCCAAAAAGGGCTTGTCCTCCGACTGCAGCACCAATAAGAAGAAGGCTGCCACCCAGTTGGGACGCTGCTCTTTTAGAAGCATGTCTTCCGGCTACATGACCGATCTCATGACCCAGAATGACGGCCAGCTGCGCTTCATTTTCAAGGTGCGCTAGCAGCCCCCTCGTGACATAGATGTATCCTCCGGGTAGGGCAAACGCGTTGATGACGGGGCTGTCTAAAATCCTGAAATAAAACTCCGTATCCACCCATTCTTGCTCGGCGCCGGGTCTTCGAAGATGACTCACTTGAAGGAGCGCCTGACCCAGTGAATCGACATACGTGGTCAATTCATCGTCGCCGTACATGCCGTACTGGGAAACGATTTGCCGATCCGCATCCCTACCCATCTGGATTTCCTGCTGCCAGGAATATCCATAAGCCCGCTTGTTGCCAGAAATTGGATTGCGGGATACCACACATCCGCTGAGGAGTATGGCCACCAGCGAAATGGTCAAGATCGGCCTTCGGGAGCGCATTGGATTCTTTTCGTCGGGCATGGACGGACTAGGAGCGTTGGGGGACGGATGGTTGGTTACACATGGTTTGACAGATGCGACGCGGCCGACACAGTGGACAGGCGGAAATGAGCAACCCTTACTCGGCGTGATTCACACATCTAGATTCACTCCGCACGAATCACTCATCGGCATGGACACGGAACGAATCACTCTGCATGAACCGCCATTTCGATCGGGTTGTTCTCCGGCATCAAAGGTAACTCGATCATTTGGTTCGATTCCGACTCAAAATCAATAAATCCTTCAAGGATCTCTTTCTGCGCCGCGGTGATAATCAACTGACCCATACCCTGCTCCTGAAGAATTCCGATGAAGAGTTGAATTCTCTGCCTGTCCAGGTTATCAAATACGTCGTCAAGCAGCATGATCGGCGTTTCGTCGGTCTCGTTTCGGAGGTATTGAAATTGTGCCAACTTGAGAGCCATTCCAAACGTCCGATGTTGCCCCTGTGACGCAAATCGACGCACTTCTAAATCATCCAGAAAGAACGTGATTTCGTCTCGATGTGGACCCACAGTGGTGACACCCCTTTGGCGTTCTCGATGCTTTTCTTTTCGGATCGCTGCGGTAAACGCGTCCCTGATATCAGCAAGGTCCGTTGTCGATATCGTGTCACTAATAGGACGATATTCGAACGAGGGTCGCTCGACCACATCGCCCAGCATTTCATGGGCTTTCGTCAACAAGCCGGAAAACACCCCGCAGAAATTCAGTCTGGCAGAAATAATTCGAGAACCGATTTCTACCAATTCAATGGTCCACGATTCGAGCGTTTCTTCTGCCCCGCTCAAATTCGATCGCTTCATTCGATACAGCACTTCGTTTCGCTGCTTCAGCGTTCGTCGATATCGAATCAGGTCATCCAGATAAGAAGAACTCGACTGGCTGATGATGTTGTTGATGAACCGTCTACGTTCGCCCGGGCCCCCAGCCGTGAGCGTGTAATCCTGCGGACATAGAAGAACAGTAGGAATCGTGCCAATGTGGTCCGCCTTTCGCTCGACGGGACTCCCGTTGACGAAAAATTTCTTTCCCTCCCCGGGTACAAAGGCCGCGCGGACTTTAAGCTGTTTCCGATGTTCGCCCGTAAATTCACCCAAAAGCTCGAAAAAGGGGGCCTCGTGGCTGAGCAAAGTTTGATCGGTAGAGGTCAGAAAGCTCTTCGTAAGACTCAGGTAATGAATCGATTCCAACACGTTCGTCTTCCCGATACCGTTGGCTCCGCAAACCAGGTTCATTCGTTCACCGAAATGAATTTCAGATTCTGAGTGGGCGCGGAAATCCTTGAGACGTAGCGTATTAAGAATCATTCTCGTTTCTTATCGTGTCCTGATTGAAAGATAGCGGATACGCGACGCCCATGAATTCGAATCGTTTGTCAAGGACGCAGTCGAGCAGTTTTCGAACCCAGGGAGCAGCAAGTATGTACTTCATCACTTGCTTGCACCGTCGCTGATATTGAACTTACGGGCGGATATCTTTTACACTGCATTGGTATGAACCAGGAATCAGAGCTCTTTTCAGAAATCAAACGGCTGGCTACCGAGCAGAGAAATCCTGCCTCAGCGGAAATCGACACGGCCAGTGTGGGAGAGATTCTTCGGATTATTAATTCTGAAGATCACCTCGTTGCTGAATCGGTCGCAAAAGAAATCCCCTATATCGAAGCGGCCGTCGAACTTATCGTCGATTCATTCAACAACGACGGGCGGCTATTCTACGCCGGAGCTGGCACCAGCGGTCGACTGGGTATTCTCGACGCTTCCGAATGCCCTCCGACGTTCGGGTCGGAACCAGACAGGGTTCAGGGATTAATCGCGGGTGGACGCGACGCAGTTTTTCGGTCGCAAGAAGGGGCGGAAGACCTTGAAGAAAACGGCGTTCAGGCCATAAAGGACGCGAGCGTATCGTCAAATGACGTGGTCTGTGGCATCGCAGCAAGTCGCCGCACTCCCTATGTCGTTGGAGCCGTAAATTACGCCCGCTCACTTGGATGCAAGACGCTATTCATTACGTGCACACCACGGTCCGAATTTCCTCTCGAGGTTGACGTCGCCATCTGCCCTGTACCAGGCCCCGAGGTCATTATGGGCTCGACCAGAATGAAAAGCGGTACAGCTCAAAAGCTCGTGCTGAACATGCTGACGACGGCGACCTTCATCCGTATGGGCAAGGTCTACGAGAACATGATGGTTGATCTTCAGATGACCAATCTGAAATTGGTCGAGCGGTCGAAACGAACGGTGATGACCGTCACGGGTGCTAGCTACGTGGAGGCTGGTAAGTTATTGGACTCCGCCGAAGGCCATGTAAAAACAGCTATTGTTATGAATCTCGCGAGCGTCAATTTGCAAGAAGCTAAAGCCCGGCTGGAACGCACTGGCGGGTTCGTGCGTCCGGCAATTGACGGGAAATATTTTTCGCCATCCTAACGATTACTCGTAGCGGAGGCTGATTATTAATCAGCGTTCTACCGCGCGCACCGTAAACCATCGGTCGTTTCTTTACTTGCCCATTCCTATACGCCTGTTCTCCAAGATGTGATGTTGGAGAGCAAACCACGCGTCAAGTAGTTTGTTGAAATATAATAGTATTATTCAACTAAATCCTTTTTCGTTTCACGTGAAACGGTCAATTATCTGCTATTAAGTGTCCATTCAAGCCTTTTATAAAGCTTTTTCAGAAAACAAAGAAGTCGACGAATTCTGTCGTCGATTCGATTCCGGCTCTGATGCTGTTTCTGTCAAAGGGCTCTCCGGTTCACTTCCGGCCTTCCTCCTTGCACGGGTCAGCGATACATCCGGTCGTCCCTTGCTCTGCCTGACGGAAGACGAAGAAAGCGCTGCCTATCTGCACTCCGATCTTCAGCAGATTTTTCGACGTGAAGAAAACATTTTCCTTTTCCCCGAATCAGATCTCCGGCCGATGGATCCGGAGCACGTAATTGACCCGGCACCTTCCATGATTCGGACCGACATTTTGCAACACCTCGACTCGGAATTCTCCGGAGTCATTGTTGCGAGCGTGAAGGCGTTCATCGAATATCTCCCCTCAAGAGATCAGCTCGAAGATGAGTCAACAGACCTGGCCACAGGAGCAACGCATCCGCCCGAGGACCTGATAGAACGCCTCGTGGGTCAGGGCTTTGAGCGAGTTGAATTTGTCGAACAGCCCGGTGACCTGGCGTTACGCGGTGGCATCCTTGACGTCTTTCCGTTCATGGGCAATTACCCGATACGTATCGAGTTCTTTGGCGACGAAATCGATTCCATTCGCGAGTTCGACATTCTTACGCAGCGATCAGTAAGCCGTAAAAATTTTGCGCGTCTTATTCCCAACATTTCCGGCAGTTCGGAGAACCTGAAATCATCGACTACACTTCTGGAGTATCTGCCATCCGAACTTATACTGGCTGTTTACGACGATGCCCGACTGGAAGAGTGTGTTCTCGAAGTAACGTCCAAGCTGGAAGAGGCGGCTACTCGATCAGAGTCAGAAATGAATGCTGTCGATATAGGAAGCATTTTCGTTAGTCTGCAGTCGTATCAACAACTTCTTGAATCGAGATCTCGTATTCGACTTGGAACGTATCAGTTGGACGTCAAGGGCAAAGATTTTCGGTTTGACTCCTCTCCCCAACCGACTTTCAATAGCTCGCTTCCGATTCTGAGGGAACGACTCGTCCAAAATCATCGGTCTGGAATTCGAACCAGTATTCTTTGCGATACGTCCGGACAGGAATCTCGCATCCACCAGCTGCTTGAGGATGATCTCGAGCAATACCAGGTAACGATCAAGCGCGATTCCCTCCACCAGGGGTTTGAGATGCCTTCTCTTGGATATGCGCTCTATACCGATCACCAGATATTCAATCGGTATCACCGTCCGACCGCCCGGAAGCAGAAGCACCGCTTTGGAGGGATCAGCCTGCGTGAGCTTCATCACCTCATTCCAGGGGATTTTGTCGTTCATATCGACTACGGGATCGGGAGATTCGCTGGATTGCAACAGATCGACGTCCGAGGTAAACGTCAGGAAGTCGTTCGCCTTGAATACAATGGCCTTGACGTGCTCTACGTCAACGTAAACGCGCTCTACAAACTCCACAAGTACAAAGGAAAGGAAGGGCATCAGCCGAAACTGACAAAATTGGGATCGGGACAGTGGGAACGAACAAAATCCAGGACGAAATCCCGCGTCAAGGACATTGCAAGGGATCTGATCAAGCTCTACGCTTCCCGAAAAAAAGCCGACGGTTTTGAGTTTTCGGAAGACACGGTTTGGCAGCAGGAATTGGAGGCATCTTTCTTTTATGAAGACACACCCGATCAGGCGTCCGCGAGCGAGGCCGTCAAGGAAGACATGATCAACCCGGTACCTATGGACCGTCTCGTCTGCGGAGATGTGGGCTTCGGAAAAACTGAAATCGCCATTCGTGCAGCGTTTAAGGCAGTACAGGACGGAAAACAAGTGGCCGTTCTGGTTCCGACGACCATTCTCGCGATGCAGCATTTTCGGACTTTTTCTGAAAGATTGGCCGCCTACCCCGTCCAAATTCACGTGCTTTCAAGATTTCGTTCTTCCGCCCAAATCAAGTCATCTCTTGAGCACATTGCAGGCGGAACTGCCGACGTCGTGATTGGAACGCATCGGATGCTTTCCAAAGACGTCGTCTTCAACGACCTCGGTTTGCTAATTCTGGACGAAGAGCAACGATTCGGGGTTGCAGTAAAGGAAAAGCTCCGGCATCTGCGTGTGAATGTGGACACGCTCACGTTAACCGCCACTCCGATCCCCAGAACGCTCCAATTCTCTCTTCTTGGAGCGCGGGACCTCTCCATCATTGCCACCCCCCCTCCCAACCGACAACCCATAGAAACAGAGATCCATACGTTCGACAAGGACTTGATTCGGGACGCGATTTTATACGAAGTAGGCCGTAAAGGGCAGGTTTTTTTCCTTCATAATCGTGTCCAGTCGATCGACGACATGGCCGACACGCTACGGATGTTGATCCCCGACGTCCGGTTCAGAATCGCACACGGTCAGATGAGGGGCTCCGAGCTTGAAAAAGTCATGATGGGCTTTATCAACAGGGATTTTGATGTTCTAGTCTGTACGAATATTATTGAAAACGGGCTCGATATCTCGAACGCCAATACGATTATCATAAACCGGGCCGACCGGTTCGGCCTTGCCGAGCTGCACCAGCTAAGAGGTCGCGTGGGACGCTCCGACCGTAAAGCTTTTTGTTTTCTTCTCGTGCCGTCCATTCACGGTCTGACTCGCGAGGCCCGTCAGCGTCTACAAGCCGTCGAAGAATTCAGTGATCTGGGTAGCGGATTTCAGATTGCCATGCGTGATTTGGACATTCGAGGGGCCGGAAACTTGCTCGGGGCCGAGCAAACTGGTTTTATCGAAGACATCGGCTTCGAGACCTATCACCGAATCCTGGATGAAGCCGTTCAGGAATTGCGCGCAGACGAATTCTCCGATCTTTTTGACGGTGACGGGGTGCCCATTGCCGCTGAAACGACCATTGAGGTTGAAGCGGATGCCTTCATTCCTGAATCGTACCTCTCGAACCGCGTCGAACGCCTGAATTTGTATCGGCGAATATCCGAATCCTCCACATCAGAAAACATTTCGGAAGTTCGAACCGAGATGGAAGATCGATTTGGTCCCATCCCAGACGAAGTCGAAAATTTGTTGCTCTCGGTTGAAATCAAGGCTATGGGGCATGAGAACAGGCTGTCTCGGATACTTTTCAAGAACGAAAGACTGTTCCTCATTTTCCCGGACAATGCCAAAGACCCCTATTTCTACGAGAAGTACTTCCATGAGCTACTTCGCTTATTGGGTCAACTTGACCATCGATACGCGCTGAAAGAGAGTTCGTCAGGAAAACTCCGGGCGATTGTCCAGGAAGTGCCTGATTTACACACGGCTCGAGATATCCTGATTTCTCTTCTGGTTACAGTCCCTGAAAAAGAATCGGTTTAGACCCCGTATTCTTCCAACACGGCCTCAATAGCAGAGATATGGCTCCTTCTAAGTTCGGGTGGACTCAACACCTTGACGTCTGCGCCATATCTGAGAAGCCAGGCCGATAAATAGTCCATGTTGTCGAAAGAGAACTGAATTTCAATACCGTCCTTGGTCTCCTTCTCCTCGTCGATACGCGCAGGAATCGCCACTCGAGCCCGAGAAATCGCCTTTTTTGAGAATTCCAGGTGGATTTCATACCGTTTTGTGGACATTCCCCTGTCTTCCAGATGGACTTGGAGGTTAAAGCCCTCCGGTCGCTCAAAACGTTCGCTGAGTACATACATTTCCCTGATCCGATCGAGCCGAAAATTGCGTATTTCCTCCCTCAAGTGGTCGAAAGCGATAAGATTCCAGTGATCGGTGTAGTACACCAGTCCAAGCGGGTCCACTCTTCTCTTTGTCAGTTCTTGCCTGGCTTCAACCCAGTATTCCAAGATCACGATTCTGCTTCGAGCAACCGCTTCACTCAGTTTATACCACCGTCCTGATTCTGACCCTTCTTCCCGGACTGCATGTAACCAATACGGGTCTAGAACCGTGTTTTCCCTCAGCCGATCGACGTATTCCCTGATCTCTTTCGGAAGCACCGCATGAATTTTCAGTGCCACATCGTCCGCGTCTTCCCGAAGCGATGCATCCGACTGCAATTTCATGAACTCGGTCCCTACCAGAAGTGTCGCCGCCTCTCTCGCGGTTAACATGAGTGGGGGAAGCTGATAACCCTCGAGTATTTCATAGCCCCCAGTCTCTGAATAGGTAAGCGGGACCCCCGAATCGCTCAGAGCCCTCAAATCTCTGAAAATCGTTCGGCGGCTTACCCCAAAATGCTCAGACAGATCGCGCGACGTTAGATTTGGCCGATTCTGAAGCAACAGAATGGTCGCGAAAAGGCGCTCGGTTCGATTTGTACGTCGGTCTTCGTTTCCCATCAATGCACGTGAATCAGCGTTTTGGAGTCAAAGTACGTCCGACCGAGCAAGCCGGCTAGATCGCACGCGTCTATGGACACATCGGGGAAGTCCCGTTCGAGCTCGAAAATTTCGCTTTTCAAATCGCCCCCTTTCAAGCACAGAAGACCCTTTTCCCATACAGATGCTTCAGCGCTCTCCGGAGGACTCGACGAACGGATGTGCCAGAACCAAAGATTTGATAGAGATGCTGTCGCTCGAGAAACCGAATAGTCGCATTGCCCTCCCCACTCTTCCGCGCGTCCATTCCATACGTCCAGGTTTTCCAGATTTAGTCGGGTACGTATGCTCTTGAGAGCACGAGTCTTCTTTTCAATCGTATCGACAGCTATGAATTGAACGTCGGGCTGAACGATTGCCAGAGGAATAGCCGGTAATCCGCCGCCGGAACCCCAATCAACTACGACTGATCCATGATCAAACCGTCTGGCAGTCAAAGCCAGCGAATGCAGAATGTGATGATCGAATACGTTTACCGTATCGCGCCGCGAGATCAAATTCAGGTGTTCATTAAATGAGAGCAGGAGAGAAGCGTATTCCTCGAGTTGGGCTCGATGGTTCTCCAAAAGAGCAGTAATCCGTGCTGGCATCGACGGCTCAATATCGATTTGCGCAACCGATGGTGGGACAGAAGTGACCATTTATAACAAATTCTGACTGTTCGTCAATCGTTTCACGTGAAACACTCCCCTTTCTATGCCTGCGGTTCCAATTGACGTTTCTTCAGCAAGACCATGAGAACCGAAATGTCTGCTGGACTGACTCCGCTGATTCTCGAGGCCTGTCCAATGTTCTCCGGTTGAATCCTTGTCAGCTTCTCTCTGGCTTCGATGGCAATGTTGCTTAGCTCGGCGTAATCGATATTCGGAGGGATCGGAAACAATTCGAGTTTCGCCATTCGTTCGACCATTTCCTCTTCTCGTCTTAGATACCCCGCGTACTTAAGACCGGTCTCCACAAGCACCTCGATGGGTTCTAAACCCGGTGCTTCGACAACGATTTCTTCCCGAAGGTTCACGTAATCTATTATGTTTGCTAGATTTACTTGTGGTCTTACGGCCAGTTTCGATAACTTTTCCGGTTGGTCGATCTTGCTCGTATCTACCGCTTCCAAATACCCGTTGACAGCATCCGGTTTTACGGTCGAGGCCTCCACATTCCGTTGAGTTCTTTGAATCGCTTCCTGTCTTTTCTCAAATCGCCTCATTCGGTTGTCATCGACCAGACCAATTTCCCTTCCCAGCGGCGTAAGTCGCGCATCCGAATTGTCTTGCCGAAGCAGAATCCGATGCTCCGCGCGAGAAGTAAACATGCGGTAGGGTTCATCGGTGCCTTTGGCCACCAAGTCGTCGATCAAGACACCGATATAGGCCTGAGATCTGGAGAGAACGATAGGGGAGAGGTCCCTGATTGATCGAGCCGCGTTGATTCCCGCGATGATTCCCTGAGCCGCGGCCTCTTCGTACCCCGTCGTCCCATTGATCTGACCTGCAAAGTAGAGTCCCTCGATCGTCTTGGTTTCCAGACTGTACCGGACCTGATGCGGGGGGAAGTAATCGTATTCAATGGCGTAACCCGGTCGCATCATGTGCACATTTTCCAACCCATCAACCCTATGAAGCGCATCCAATTGGACGTCTTCGGGAAGGCTCGTTGAAAATCCGTTGACATAGACTTCGTCGGTCGTCCACCCCTCGGGCTCTAGGAAAAGCTGGTGTCGATCCTTGTCGGCGAAGCGATCGATCTTGTCTTCAATGGAAGGGCAATACCGGGGGCCTTGTCCCTTTATTCGGCCCTCAAACATTGGGCTTCTATCAAACCCCGTCCTTAGAATGTCGTGTACGTCGTCATTCGTGTACGCTAACCAACAACTACGCTGCTCACTCGGAAGTGCATCGGTCATAAACGAAAATGGACTAGGTACGGCGTCCCCGGGTTGTTCTTCTACTTTATCGTAATCGATTGTTCTTCCATCTATTCTGGGTGGCGTACCCGTTTTTAGTCGACCACTTTCGAAACCTAACTCATGCAGCGAAGCTGTTATACCCGACGAGGCTCTCTCGCCCATCCGTCCACCACCGAACTGCTTTTCACCTAAATGGATCGTGCCATTCATAAATGTCCCGCTTGTAAGTATGACAGCCTTGGCAGCGTACTCTCGACCGAGCTGAGTTCTGACTCCTTGTACGGTTCCTCCAGTAGCGAGAATCTCCGATACCATATCCGCGCGCATAAAAAGCTGGTCGATTGACTCGAGTTCTCTTCGGATTCCTTGAGCATACAGTTGTCGATCGCACTGGGCGCGGGGAGACCAGACCGCCGGTCCTTTTCTTTTGTTTAGCATTCTGAACTGAATCCCGGACTGGTCCGTAATTCGTCCCATTATACCCCCCAAGGCATCAATTTCACGTGTTATTTGCCCTTTTCCAATTCCTCCGATGGCCGGATTGCAGGACATTCGACCGATGGCCTCCAGGTTCATGGTAATGAGAAGTGTACGCGCTCCAAGTCGCGCAGATGCCGCCGCAGCCTCTGAGCCCGCGTGGCCCCCTCCCACTACTATTATATCGTATTGTATTAATTTCGACATTTACTTGCCAATACAGAATCGAGAAAAGATCCGATCTAAAATATCCTCACTCGCTGTGGCCCCGGTAATTGCGCCAAGCTCATTCATGGCTTCCCGAAGGTCCAGGGCGATAAAATCTCCCGACATGTTTTTACTCAATGCGTTCGTGGCCGCGACTACTGAATCGTATGCTTTACCCAGATGGTATCGATGTCTTTCGTTAGTAACCACAAAGGATCCTTCCCCAAAATTCTCCTTCGCTTCGACCGACTTTACCACGTCCGATAAGAGTGGCGTGATCAACATTTCGTCCTTCATAGACTGAAGAGCTGACAGTGCATATTGTCCATCGAGGGCATCGTACTCATTCAACAGGTCGCACTTGTTACGAATTACAAAGACTTGAAGGTCCGGCGCGCTAATTTTCAATTTGTCAAGGTACGCTTGTTCTTCGTCGTCCATTCCGACGGTGGCATCGTATACATAAACGAGCACATCTGCTTTTCGAATGGCTGCTTCGGCCCGACGCACTCCTTCTGATTCGATTTCATCTGTGGTGTTTCTCAGGCCCGCTGTGTCAACAAATTGCAACCGCATTCCTTCAAACTCTGTCTCTTCACCGATTTCGTCCCGGGTCGTACCCGGCGTCTCAGAGACGATGGCCCTATCGAATCCGACCAACGCATTCAAGAGGGTGGACTTCCCGGCATTCGGACGCCCGGCAAGGACAATGTGCACGCCATCGCGCACAACCGAGCCGTACCGATACGATTCAATGAGTCCTTCCAACAGTGCGCGAGTTCGCTCCAAAAGATCCGAAAGTCGATTCTTGTCGGCGAATTCCACATCCTCCTCGGAAAAATCCAGCTCTAACTCTATATATCCGCACAGATCGAGCATTTCTTCCCGCAGCTCATGCAGAACAACAGAATAGCTGCCCTTCAAATGGGCCAGAGAAATGGCTTGTGCGCGTCTTGAACCGGAATGAATAATTTCTCCCACGGCCTCTGCCTGTGCCAAATCCATTTTTCCGTTTAAAAAAGCCCGTTGTGTGAACTCGCCGGGCTCCGCAGGACGCGCACCCTCGTTGACTAGAGCATCCAGGATTCTATGAGAAACCATTTCACCACCGTGACAGGTGATTTCGACCACATTTTCGCCCGTTACCGAGGATGGGGCCCGAAATATGGTTACAACGACCTGATCCAAATCGGTCTTCGAGTCAGATTGCATGAATCCCACGTGGGCCGTGTGAGAATCCTTCGATGAGAGGTTTGCCCCGGAAAAGCATTTCTGAGCAATATCGAGGGCGTCGGCGCCTGAGAGACGAATCATTGCAATGGCTGCAATTCCTCTAGCAGTCGCACGTGCTACAATCGTGTCTCCATCATTCGGAGTCATGAACGGACACGCGGTTATCGTCGGCTTTTCTTCGCGGAACGCGCTTTAGCCCGACCGTTTGTGGTGAGAGATTTCCTTTTCTTCTTCGGCGGGTCCTTTCTGGCTCTGTCGCTCGTTCCACTAGCTTCTTTCGCTTCATTTTCCTTTCGAAGCTGGCTATTGATCAGCTTCTGCTGAGCCGCGGTCAGCACGTTATAGCAGAGGTAATACAGACTGAGTCCCGCTGCGAACTTGTTGAAGATGACAAACATCATCAGTGGCATGAGATACATGAACATCTTCTGCTGGGCTCCGGAGCCCGGCATCGCCTGAATCTTCATTTGGACCACCATCGAGAGGCCCATTAGAAGCGTAAATCCGCCCACATAGTTGCCATACATCGGGATCGTAAACGGCAGACTCAAGATGACATCCGGGGCCGAAAGGTCGGTTGCCCAGAGAAATCCCTGCTGCCTGATTTCGATGGCCTGCGGTAAAAACATCCACAGTGCGATAATGATTGGATATTGAAGCAGCATAGGCATACATCCGCCAAGCGGATTCACCCCCGTCTCCTTATACATCTTCATCGTCGCCTTCTGCTGCTTTTGAGGATTATCCCGGTATTTCTCTTTGATGGCTTCCATACGCGGCTGGAGCTCCCGCATCTTAGCCATACTTCGGAACGACTTCTTCGTAAGAGGGAAGAGAAGCAGCTTGATCAGGATCGAGAAGATGATGATGATCAGACCGTAGTTCGGTATAAAGCTGCTCAGAAAGGCAAACGTTGGAATGAATATGAACTTGGCGAGCGGTCTCGTCAGCGCCTCAAAAAAGTCCCATCCGAAATCCACCGTATCGTAGAGGCCAACACCGTAGGCATTGATTCTTTTGAATTCCATTGGACCCAGGTAGAGTTTAAACTCGTCCGCCTCCGAGTCCGTGATCGGAATTTCTAAACTGGCAACAAAATCCAGCCGAACATCTTCGTCGTCCAATTCGCCAAAGCGTTCGGCGATAAGTTCGGCTCCACGAGCTTCGACCGCTGGAATTAGAGCGGCCATGAAGTATTTGTTCTTCACAGCGATCCATTCGACGACACCCCTCAACGAGCGTTCTTCGAATGAATCGGACATGAGAGTTACACTCTCAACGTCACCACCACTGGATGCATAAGCACCAGACTTAGTGGTCTCGAGTTGGTGGTCCCCTTCGGTGAATGGGAGACCGCCGTTCCAAACGATTTCATAATCTCCCTGAGCTAGAAAGGTCTCAGGGGCTTCAAAAGATACGGATATGCCGATTTCATACGATTCTCGATTCAATGTATATCGCTTTACAATCGCTCCGGCTCCGACTTCTGAGCGAAATACGAGTTCGACCGGTACATCGCCCAATGTTATTTGATTCGGCGCCGAGGACTCAAACGTGAAGCTTCGTGTGTCGTAGATGCGATTGTTAGGGGACATGAACACAATTCCGATCGCGCCGCCTTTCGTGGTGTCAATGAGCTGAACAGCCTCGTCGCTTCCGAATTTCGTATAAGTTTTCAGAGACATCGAGGTAATCGTACCTCCTCGAGTCGAAAACACAGCGGTATAAAAGTCTGATTCGACGACGATGTCTCGAACAACACCATCTTGCGACCCGAGAACGGTCGAGTCACCCGCAGTAAAGACCGGGACCTGTCCAGGTACGATGGGTTCTGGAGCTTGGAACACCGGCGCCTCGATTTCAAACCGTTCCGTTGAATCCGCTACTACTGGACCTGTCACCTGTTCAGGAACGGTCGATGGCGACATCCAGGTGAACCAGACCACCATGATCAGGGCAATCAGAACGGTTGCTATGACAACGTTTCTATCCACGGTGTTTAATTATATGGCACGGAAGCGGTGAGTGATGTTGGGTGTTCAATTCTAAGGAAAGGATTTCGTTACGTAAGTGATAGTTCGCAGTTCCGTTTTATTCGTCGGGGGATGATCGGTCGGAGTTGGATTCCAATGCTTCCAACAACTGTTCAATTCCAACAAGTAAGTCTCTTTTGATTCTAGATTCGTCCTCTGAAAGACGGCGCACGACGATCATCATGGTCAGAACGTCCTTTTGATCTGTTAATTTTTCCGTGATCTCTTGAAGCTTATGGCGAAACGTTTCTCTTAGTACTCTTTTTACCCGATTTCGTGTGACGGAACCTCCAATTGACCGACTCACTGCAAAACCAACCTGTAGCGGTACAGCTTGCCCGACCAAGGCTTCAGGCTGAAAACGATACGAAATTCGAAGACTTCCGACAGACAGCGAACCCGTCTTTTCGTCGTCCCGATCAAAAAGGGGTTGAATCAGTCTCTTTCGTTTCAGGCGATGAGATGACGGATGGCGATAGGAGGGAGGGAGTCCTAGACGCGTGAAAGCGGGGCTGGTGCGGGCCACAGTCTGATTACTTGCCGCTGCGAGTATCGCTGACGGTTAAATTCTTTCGTCCTTTCTGACGCCGACGAGCAAGAACACCTCGTCCGTTCTTGGACGACATGCGCGAGCGAAATCCATGCTTATTTGCTCGTTTACGACGGCTCGGTTGGTACGTGCGTTTCATTATTCTTTATCCGGAGAAGTATGATCAATGTGGCTGAATGGGCGGATTCATCGGGCATTGGCACACCCCGTAATTCAGATACACGTCCGAAAATTCAGGCCGGAAAAGATAAGAACCGCCTCTGGCATATCAACGTCCCCGATTGACATTCATTGAAAACGAGAGTAACATCGTCGCAATCCGGCGGGAATAGCTCAGTGGTAGAGCATCAGCTTCCCAAGCTGAGGGTCGCGGGTTCGACCCCCGTTTCCCGCTCCAATCATTGAATCGACCTCGGCCATGACCAGGCCGCAGGCAGGACTCTGTTTACGACAAAGAGGCTCTGCGGTCAGCTCCATAAACTCCAAATTCTAGAATTGGATTCTCGTTCCCATTATAAGCGTGTCCTGATTTCCTTTCTAGCGAGTTTAGTCGTCGTCCTCGCATTCGCTAGCTGCGACAGTACGGAGCTCGACCCGTTCGACAACGACGAGAAGTATTTTACGGTATTTGGCTTTCTGAACGAGCGTGAAAGGGATCATTCGATCCGAATCATACCGCTCAGTCGGCTGGCCGAGCGAATCGAGTCCCCGTCGGATCCGCAAGCTTCGATCGATGCGGTAGTTACCACAACCGACCTGAGATCGGGAAGTGTAGTTCGGTGGAATCATACACTGACTCGGCTATCGGATGGATCATACGGACATATTTACCGAGCCTCGTTCATCGTACGACCGTCGCGAACCTATCGACTCGAAATCACCCGCAATGATGGAAAAATTACAAGCGCAGAAACGGACGTACCGAACCTCTCGGGTACCCGCGTAGAGCAACAGCTCCCGGTCGTTCGGCCGGATTCGTCGGTCTATCAGGACCTGATTCTGCCTGGAATTAATTCGCCGTGGGATGTAGAGGTTTCGTATTGGTTTCCATTCAGTGGCTCGCCCATTCGGATTCCATATGGAAGATCGGGAGTCGCTACAGAGGATGGTGGATGGATGGTTCGAGTAGATATCACGCAGGATATGGAAACACTGTCTGCGATCAGACAGCAGCCCGAGGAAAATCTGACATGGGATGCCATGGGAGTTCGACTTCAGGTGTTGGATGCGAAGTGGGATCCGCCGATGGATATTTTCGACCCGGAGGTGCTATCCATCCCCGGAACCCTGTCAAACGTAGAAAAAGGATTTGGCTTTTTCGGATCGATCGGGCTCTTTCAGGACGATTGGCCGAACAGTGCAGCACTCAATGCAGCTCTTGGTTTCTGAACGAGCAGAAATTTCTTGCTGATTCAGTTCACGATATTTGAACAGAACCCCTATGTTGGTGGTGCGTTGACTGGCGGCATTCGCTGAACCGCGGTTCGGTGGCCCGACGTTTTGGTACGGTCCTGCTGACTGCACTGTGTTTTGCCGCGGAGCCTTTTTGTGCACTACATTTTTCTGAACAGCGTTTCGTGTCCCGGGCGATTAGCTCAGTTGGTTAGAGCACCTGCCTTACAAGCAGGGGGTCACTAGTTCGAGTCTAGTATCGCCCACCGATACCCCATGTATGTCATTGTACTGCATGGGGTTTTGTTTTTTCGGCGGAACCTAGGTGGATATTTCTGACAGAATTGCCCCTTATCTAGCTGTTTTGTGGCTATTCGAGAGGGGGGACCCCAATGGGGAAAATCACTTCCAATCCGTACATGGTCGGCAAGGATGTCTAATCTAGGCAGTTTTAGAGAGGTGCTTACTTCTATTCCTTCAAGTGGAAGGGGGGTTAGTCACGAGAGAGCGACTGCGCCCAGTTCGTCGGCCAACTTGCAGTGGGATACACTACTGATGATCATCGT
>SMXL01000156.1 GCA_004356385.1 Bacteroidota bacterium | reverse complement strand
TTTTCCGTCGAACAGGACGAGCAAATGAGTCAGGCGGTATCCGTTTATGATGAACTTTTGAATAGCGTTCCGGCATAACCCGGATAGTACGCGAGATTGCCCCTAGGGGGCGAAACATAGATCACTACGGGCGCATTCAAGCGTCGCTTGTAAAAGACCCCACTGAGTCAGGCTTTAATCACCGGTGGTCATTGGGGTTATCGAGCAAACAAACCACGTACGAAACCGGCGCTCGCGTTCGTTAAGAAATCCTCGTCTGTCCTTTCCTTGTGATCCTCTTTCAAATGGTTTCGTCTCGATTGCGACTGTGGTGTAGCAGCCTATTCTTTTCTCTGATCCTTGTTGGATGCGGGGATGATCCGTCTAACCTCGGCCTGGGATTGGTTGACGTTCAGGCGGGCGAACCGTTCGTCGTATCCTTAGTACCAACTGCGTTTGAAAAAAGCGACGATGCTGACTTTACGGGAGGCTTTCTTGGAATTATAACCAGTATTCAACGCGTGGGCGCAGCACGATTCCTGGTCGGTTCGACCAGTGACCCTTCCCTGGGCCTGATCTCTGCGGAGGGGCGTCTGGATTTCGTTACGCTTGAGGCAGCGACCGACGACTTTCGAAATGGTCAAGTTTCATCGGTTATCCTGACAATGGACCTAAACTACGTGTACGGAGATACACTTACCCCCGTCACGCTCAAACTTTCGTCCATCTCGGACGCATGGTCTGCCTCGGAAGTGCGCTCTGATACCGTACTGAGTATTGGAGAGGAAATAATGGAGATTTCGGTGGATCCGACGACAGATCAACTGGAAATTGAGCTCCCTGACGATTGGGTATCCGCCAACGATGCATTATTGAGAAGCGAATCGTTGTCCGACGACTTTCACGGATTTCACCTCTCGCAAATCGATGGCGACGCCGTTGTGGGTTTTTCAGCTGGGGGAAGTTTTCTTCGAATCGCTGTGGCGAGCGATACTCTTCGAGTTGCCGTCAACCAAATCCTTACGGCCATTACGAGAGATGAGCTGGCAACTCCAGCCGAGTTCCTTCTTCTTCAGGACGGAGTAGACATTGTCAGAATAGAACATGACTTTGATACGGAAGAGATCAAAAACAACTCGATTCATGAAGCCGTGTTTCGCTTGAATAAGGCTTTCCCCTCCCTCATTACCCCCGCTGGATATTACAGGCCACCGCTAGAAACAGTCACGCTCGTTGCCATTACGGGAGACGAGGAGTCTAGAACCACCCTTGACGAAGCAGACGTCGACGATGATGGTGTTCTTGCGTTTCAGAGCATAAATCTAATTGTTGCTATGCAAAACACGGTCCTTGGGCGCGGGGACCTGGTCAGATTTGAGCTTCACGCCCCTATAGAAGACAACTCGTTGAGTGTTTTATTTTTTGAACGTAGTCCGGAGTCTGGAGGACCCAGACTTCATCTTACGGTTACGGAGGTGCGTCAGTGAATTTGAGCACACACGTTACCTATACGTATCGCGACCTTCGTTTGAAAGCCATATCAATTATTGTATTGGTTGCTGCGACTAGTGTGGGCTTATCTGCACCCGTGTCCGCCCAAGCCGAGACGGATGGTTCCATTTATTCTCGATTCGGAATTGGACAGAGAGAAACATACAGTTCCCCCCGGGCGCAGGCAATGGGGGGTGGCGGACTCGCACTTAGTTCGCTCAATTTTGTGAACCACTCCAATCCAGCCTCGCTGGCTACTCAGGTACTTTCTCGATTCTCTGGTGGATTTACGATCGAGAAACTCACCGAATCAGCAACTGGAGCTCAAGAAAGTCGACTCGCCTCCGGTTATCTGAACGCACTTCAACTGGCGTTTCCTATGAAAAGGAATAAGCTTGGTATAGGCTTCTCTTTTGAGCCTTACTCCCGCGTGACCTATCGCGTTGATGACGCTGGATCTGTCGTTGTAGATCCAGAATCCGAAATCCAGGAATCGTTCGTAACAAGCCACCGAGGAAGCGGAGGAATTCAAAGATTGGGAGGCGGACTCGGAGCTATGATTACGCCCGACCTGAGCCTTGGCGTGAGGGCCGATTTCCTGTTCGGGATTATCGAAGAGTCACAACTAACGAATTTTCAGAACATTAGACTGAGAGACGGAAACCTGGCATCTTCTACACGGCTTCGTGGACTCACCGGAACCATCGGAATTCGGTATGTGCTTCGATCCTTCTTCAAAGATCAAGATGTTCTTTCCCTGGGAGCCACCTACACGCTACCGGTTTCGCTTTCTGCCGATCGCGTATTTACGATGGGTCAGAGAGAAATTGCTGATACACTCGGGACGTCCCTCAAAGGTGACGTACATCTTCCTCTTGCACTTAGCTTCGGTGTGGCCTATAAACCGAATAGACTCTGGACATTCATAGCAGATATTCAGTACGAAGAATGGAGCACCTTTAAAAGTGATCTGCCTTTACCGGGATATGAAGTTGGAGATTCAGAAGGATTTAGCGATCGAGTTCGCATCTCTGGCGGCGGCGAGGTTTACCCGTTTGGACGGAGTTCTCTAAATCTTTTTCTTCAGCGACTCGCCTTCCGCCTCGGAGCGTACGTGGACCAGTCGTACGTTTCGCCTAACAAGAATCAAGATATCAAATCGTACGGGTTCACCGGGGGAATCAGCATCCCCGGTCGCACGGGTGGCACGAGCCTTGATATACATATCGATATCGGGCGCCGAGGCACAACAGATCATGGCTTGATACAGGATAAATTTGTCCGTTTCGGCGTAAATATTAACTTCGGGGATCTTTGGTTCGATAGGGCACGATTAAGGTGAAATTTCCTGCTCTCTATGCAGGGCTCCACAGCGCTCATAAAAAGGTCAGATATAATGAAGGTTTTATCGAGGAATAGGGATGCAACAGGCATCCTTTCGATTGTAATCGTGGCATTCCTCATGTCTGGAATCACAACTGGATCTGTAAGAGCTCAGGATACCTGCGAAGCGGATGACAATACAATCCGAATGAATTACAGCCTATACGCCGAATACTGGCGAAATAAGAGCTTCGATTCGTCTCTTCCTTATTTGAGGTGGATTCTCAAGTGTGCTCCCGGATTTCCATCCGGTTCCGACCGCAATTACAGGCGCGCTGTGGACGTTTATGAAGGGATTGGATTGGCGTCCGAGGACCTGGACATTCGAAGGACGTACCTGGATAGTGCACTCTACATTCATGACGTTGCAGTGCCCAATTTAAAGGACGCAGGATTCGAAGCAGATCCGTTCAACTGGATGTTTAACAAGGGCCGATTCATGCAAAGCCATCCGGTTGATCTGGAGGATATTCAGCATGAAGTAGGCGGCGTCTACCAGAAGGCATTCGAGATCGATGCGGCCCGCCTTGAACCGTACTACATCAATTTCATTATCAGCGACCTGGTTATTCGAGATCAGAAAACGAACGCCATAGAATTTATGGAAGTCGCGGAGAACGCCTACGGAGATAGCGGCGAGTACGGCGTCATGATCAAGGAGTGGCGCGGACGCCTTTTCACGTCTCCTGAAGAGCGAATTGAATTCATTGAAGGCCAACTCGCCGATGATCCTGATAATGTCGAACTGGTAAGCGACCTTTTCAATTTGTATGTGGATGAGGAGATGCGCGATATGGTGTACGACCTGGCACCGCGCCTCATGGAATTGGATCCAACCGCCAAAACATTTCGGCTGGTTGCTAAAATGCGACTTGACGACGGTGATACGGACGGAGCCATCGAGCTGTACAATCAATCTCTGGAGATGGACGATGGTCAAGACTCTGCCATGGAAGTTTACTACAACATCGGTGTCGCCCATCAACAGGAAGGCAGGCTTTCGCGCGCGCGGACTTCCTACCGCCAGGCACTCAGAGTCGATAGCGGATACGGAGAAGCGCTGATGTCGATCGGTGACCTGTATGTGGCGGCAGTACAGGGATGCGGCTCCTTCGAAAGAGAAGACCGCGCGGTCTACTGGCTTGCAGCAGATTATTTTGAAAGAGCCCGTCGTTTGGACGATCGGGTATCTGCTCAGATACGAAGTCGACTGTCGACGCTCAGCCAGCTGTATCCAACGGCCGAAGACAAGTTTTTCAAAAACTGGACGACTGGCGGCGACTTCCGAATCGACTACGGCTGTTACACCTGGATCGGAGAATCAACGCGCGTTCGATAGAGCTCTTCCAATTGGATCGAGGGATTTATATCGGGCGTCCGTAAGTTTGAGGTTCGACCTTATTCTTGGGGCCTGATAACAGACCTTAGTTGAACCAGCGATCGATGCCTAAAATCAGCCGTGTTCAAGGACGCCAGATCTATGACAGCCGCGGTAATCCGACCGTGGAGGTTGATGTGATCACCGACGGCGGTTATGTCGGACGCGCAGCCGTTCCCAGTGGCGCCTCAACAGGAGAAAACGAAGCGGTCGAGCTGCGAGACGGAGACTCGGACAGGTTCCTCGGACTGGGCGTGGATAGAGCGGTCGAAAACATTAATTCGGTCCTCGCTCCGGAGCTGTCGGGACTCGATGTCGATGATCAGGAAGCGCTTGACGCCCGACTATTGGAACTGGACGGCACACCCAATAAAAGCCACCTGGGCGCAAACGCCCTTCTCGGAGTCTCGTTGGCGGTAGCGAAGGCGTCGGCCGCTTCTCAAAACGTACCCCTATTTCAGCGAATCGGCGGAGATTCCGCCTGCACGTTGCCTCTTCCGATGATGAACATCATCAACGGTGGCCGGCATGCCGACAACAATGTCGACATGCAGGAATTCATGATTCTACCGACAGGCGCGGAATCATTTTCAGAATCCCTTCGAATGGGGATCGAAGTATTTCATCGGCTGAAGAAAGTGCTTCAGGAAAAGGGGTACAGCACCGCCGTTGGAGACGAAGGAGGGTTTGCTCCTAACCTCAGCTCGAATGAAGAAGCCATAGAAATCATTTTGCTTGCCATCGAGCGCGCGGGGCTTAGGCCTGGGGAAGATGTTCACATTGCACTGGATCCCGCCACGACCGAAATGTACCGAGACGGCGCGTACTTCTTCTGGAAAAGTGATCCTGACAATCCGCGGAGTGCAGACGATATGGTTACTTTTTGGAAGGATTGGATCGCCAGGTATCCCATTCTTTCTCTGGAAGATGGAATGGCAGAGCATGATTGGGACGGTTGGAAGAAGTTGACAGACGCGATTGGAGACCGAACTCAGGTCGTCGGAGATGACTTGTTTGTTACGAATACTCAGTTTTTGAAACGGGGCATTGACACCGGTTCTGCCAACTCAATTCTGATCAAACTCAATCAGATCGGCACCCTGACCGAAACGCTGGAGGCCATACAGCTCGCGCACGACAACCGGTACACCACGGTGATTTCTCACCGGTCAGGAGAAACGGAGGACGCTACAATCTCCGATCTGCCTGTGGCGGTGAATGCCGGGCAGATAAAGACAGGATCCGGATGTCGGACTGATCGTATAGCCAAATACAATCAACTCTTGCGAATTGAGGAAATTCTTGGGCCAACGGCTCGGTTTCCTGGCATTCAAGCCTTTCACTTTTCGTAAATTTGCAGGGCCGGTGTAGAACACGACCTCTGAATTGCGAGAACGCACATCTGCGCTTCATGAGCTGGCGATCACTCATTCAAAATACACCCGGTCGGATTAAACGATGGCTTCTAGTTGCTGGTGCAACTTTCATGCTCTTGTGGTTCGTTTTCTTCGACAGCCATAGCCTGGTATCAAGAATCCGTTGGCATCAGGAGAGATCTCGTTTGGAGTCGGAAAATGCACTGCTTAAGTCGGAGATAGACCAACTAAAAACTCAATTGGCTCGTCCGCTCACAGATGACGATGTTGAACGGATCGCCCGCGAAGAATATGGGATGACACGACCGGGCGAGGTGGTCTATCCGGTTGAGGAAAAGTAGCTTCTGACAGAACTGGGCACCTCTGGACTCATCAAGTCTAATTATACGTCAAACATGTCCACCGTTTTGCGGTGTATCCGATGGACCAACCGAATGAACTCGCCCCGAGCTGAATGGTCAGGGCGAAGTGGTCGGTTTTGGGCAAAATATATTGCCGTGTGCAATCGGGCAGCATTCGGGATTATCGCGTGCTCGGCTACTCTACTCATGCTGGCACCCGCAGCACTCGCACAAACAACGGAGCGCTCTTCTCAGGAATCTGTTCGAGAGCCGGTAAAATTCGCTGCCGGTGACTCTTTGATCCTGTATATCCGCGGTGAGACAAAATCAGGATCGTTGTACGGCAGTTCGAGCCTCGTCATGGCCAACGCATCTCTAAAGGCGTTCCAGATAGACATTTTATTCGCCCAGGAGGAGGTGCGTGCCAAAGGGTTGGAGTCTGATTCCGGTTGGGTCGGAAAGCCCGAATTTACCAGAGGGACTGACATATTCGAGGGCGAATCGCTGGTATATAATCTTCGCACAGAGCGAGGTCGAGTCGTAGGCGCGGAGACCCGGTACGAAGAAGGATTCATTCGAGGAGGCGTCGTGAAAACATTCGAAGACAATGTAATCTTCATAAAAGACGGTATTTACACGACGTGTGAATGTACCGAAGACCCGTCCTACTCGCTTCGATCCAAGAAGATGAAGCTGGTGGATCAGAAATGGATTTATACAGGACCCCTGCAATTGTATTTGTTTAACATCCCGACTCCTCTCTGGCTACCGTTTGGCTTTTTACCGGCACAGGACACTCGGCGAAGTGGACCTCTGCCACCAACCTACGGAGAAGACGAATTCGGTTTCTACCTGAGAGATTGGGGGTGGTACTTTGCTCTGAATGACTATATGGACCTTCAACTTCAAGCCGGATTCTGGACGAACGGAAGTTGGCATTCCCAAAACCTTTTCAGATATCGAAAACGCTATGGTTTTAACGGGCAACTGCAGGTCAGTTTTGCCCGCTTCAAGCACGGGGAGAAAAATGATCCGAATTTCTCGGTTCGAGAGACCGGATCGTTTCGGTGGACCCACACTCAGACGATCGGGCCGACTGCCAGTTTTAATGCGAACGTAAACCTCTCGACGTTAGGTTACCTCCGTGGTGTTTCACAGAATTATGACGATCGGACGAGACAAAGTATTCAGTCAACTCTGCGTTTTTCGAAACGATGGAGCACTCGAACGTTATCCGTACAAACTAGCCAAACGCAGGTATTGGATACGGACGAAGTGTCGATGACACTGCCAAGCGTCTCCTTTTCCCAGCGTTCGTTCAAGCCGTTCAGCCGTTCGTCCAGGCCCCCGGGTCAGTCGGAACGATTATACGAGAAGCTGACCGTGAGCTACAACATGTCGCTAAACAACCGGTTTTCATTTCGCCCTCTATCGACCGAGGAGTTGATTGCTGCGGGTGACTCCTCCGCTACGGGAATATCGTGGTTTGACGCCCTGACTTCTGCCAAAGATTATCGCCGAGCGACGGGAAACCATGAACAATTTAACTTCAAAGCTTCGCATCGAATCCCGGTCTCCGCACCATTCTCAATAGATCAACTCCCTTTGTTGGGCGATTTTCGACTCAACATGACTCCCTCATTCACCTATACGGAAGATTGGTTTATAAATACAGATCGACGCATGCTCAGCGCCGACAGTTTGAGTGTCGTAACAAGATCAGAGTCAGAATTATTCGCGCTTCGTCAGTATACAGCGAGCCTGGCCGCTTCTACCACGTTCTATGGAATATTCCCTGTTCGAATCGGGCCTTACCAAACGATTAGACACACCGTCCGTCCGAGTATCTCGTTTAACTACAGACCGGATTTCTTCTCTGATCGATTTAATTACACGCGTACGTACACGGACGCTAACGGAGAAGACGTACGCTATGCTCTCGTGAGCGGTGTGGGACGCGGAAGCCAACAATCGCTCGCGTTTAGCTTGAACAATACGTTCGAAACAAAACGCATAACAAGCGACTCTACGAACACCACCCGAAGGCAAGGTACCGGCGCAGTCAAGCTTCTGGATTTTAATCTTTCATCATCATTCAATTTTGCCGCTGACTCACTTGGTTTTAACAGTATCCTTTTGAATGCGCGTACTCGTCTGTTCGGACTGGTCGATGTAAATTTCAGAAGTTCCTTCTCACCGTACAAGGTGTCCGAAACTGGGCAATTGATTGACGAGTATGCCTTCACCTTTCCATCGGCGCCCCTCGGAAGGATGACGAGGACTGATTTGACTATCCGGACGTCCATGAGAAGTTCTCGCGGCGACGGCTCCCGACCGCTCGTTTCTACCCGAGCAGGATTTAACCCAGGCCAGGCCGATCCATTCGATCCAGCGGCCAGTTTTTTTCAAACGGATAGACCCACCGATTACACAGATTTTTCGATTCCTTGGTCGCTCACCATGGACTTTTCATACGGCGTATCTCGAACCGGGGTACAGTCCATACGCCGTGCTATTCTGAATACGACGTTCGATTTTTCGTTGACACCGAATTGGAAGATCGCCAGTCGAACAGGCTACGATTTCCAGCGAAAGGAATTGGTAACAACAACAATTGCCATTGCGCGAGACTTCGATTGCTGGCAAATGTCTTTTAATTGGATTCCGTTTGGAGACTACCAATCGTGGGGATTCGAGCTTCACGTTAAGAGTAGCCACTTGAGAGATCTTCTCAGAATCCGTCAACCCAAGTCGGAGGTGCGGAATCGTGTCGGTTCGTTGCTGTAAATGCCATTTACGTTTCTCCTCGTCCCGACGATACTTTTCGAGTAAGACCCTTCCATTTACATCGATTTCGGAGCGCATCGATCCGTACGATTTAACACATGTCTCCTCCTCAACTAACACTGGTCGCCAAAGAGAGTCTCTGTCAGTCCGATAAGGTTCTAGCGAG
>SMXL01000155.1 GCA_004356385.1 Bacteroidota bacterium | reverse complement strand
TAGCGTGCTGGTCAGGCTGTCGGCCGTGAGGGTCACCTGATCGTCGCCGCTAAAAAAGGCATACGTAAACGTGAGCTGAATCGGTCCAAATGGTGGAACTGTAGCCGTTAGCGTAAGCTTGCTCGTTGATTCGCTGACCGAAAACGAGCCTGAAATCGTCTGGTCGTTTTCAGAATCAACGGCGTCAACGTCAATCGTAAAGCTGCCGCTCTCTGTGAACAACATCTCGATCGAATTGAATCCAGCGATAAATACGGCAAATTGATCTCCGGCATCATCTGTCACATCAGTTAGGACCCAATCGCCCTCCAGAAGCTCGGCGATACTGGGATCGTCGTCGCTATCGCTGTCGCATCCTATTCCAACGAATCCAAAAGCAATTATCAGAAGGAAAACTAAAATATTTTTCATCCTGGTTCCTGTTTCTAAGCCCAAAATCTAAAATCAGACTTTTATTTCGACATCGACGCCACTGGGCAACTCGAGCTTCATTAGTGCATCCACGGTCTTGCTACTCGTCGACAAAATGTCTATCAGTCGCTTGTGACTGCGGATTTCAAATTGATCTCTAGCCTTCTTATCCACATGCGGACTCTTCAATACCGTATAAATGACCTTTTGAGTGGGGAGTGGAATCGGGCCACTCACTACCGCTCCGGTAGATTTGACCGTCTTAATAATCTTTTCAGCGCTCTTGTCGATCAGCGTGTGATCGTAAGACTTGAGCTTGATCCGAATTTTCTGGCTTGCCATGTTGTTGTCCTGGATTGACTTCTCGGATTAGTCTTTAATTTTTGATACGACACCGGCTCCGACCGTTCGGCCGCCCTCGCGGATGGCGAAGCGAAGTCCCTGCTCCATCGCAATCGGCGAGATCAGCTTGACCTCGAACTGTGTATTGTCGCCCGGCATCACCATCTCGACTCCTTCCGGAAGCTCGATGTCTCCCGTTACGTCGGTCGTACGGAAGTAAAACTGCGGACGATAGCCCTTGAAGAACGGCGTATGACGCCCGCCCTCGTCCTTCGAAAGGATATAAACCTCGGCGTCAAATTCCTTGTGGGGCTTCACCGAGCCGGGCTTGATCACGACCATACCGCGCTCGACCGCTTCCTTGTCCGTGCCTCGTAAGAGAAGGCCTACGTTGTCGCCCGCCTGGCCCGAGTCGAGGAGCTTGCGAAACATCTCAACGCCCGTGACCGTCGTCGATTGCTTCTCCTCCTGCAAGCCGATAATATCGACCGTCTCGCCCACCTTGACTACGCCGCGTTCGATTCTGCCCGTCACGACGGTCCCGCGACCCGTGATCGAAAACACATCCTCGATCGGCATCAAGAACGGCTTCTCGGTATCGCGATCCGGCGTCGGGATGTAGCTGTCGACCACTTCCATGAGCTCGGCCACCTTGTCCTCCCAGTTCTCCTCGCCGTTGAGCGCGCCGAGAGCCGAGCCCGATATGATCGGAATGTCGTCGCCTGGGAATTCGTACTGGTCGAGAAGCTCGCGCACCTCCATCTCGACGAGCTCGAGGAGCTCCTCGTCGTCGACGAGGTCGACTTTGTTCAAAAAGACGACGATGTAGGGCACTCCGACCTGGCGGGCGAGCAATATGTGCTCGCGCGTCTGAGGCATCGGACCGTCCGTCGCCGCGACCACGAGGATCGCGCCGTCCATCTGCGCGGCGCCCGTCACCATGTTCTTGACATAGTCCGCGTGGCCCGGGCAGTCGACGTGCGCATAGTGCCGGTTCTTGGTCTCGTACTCCACGTGAGCCGTCGCGATCGTGATGCCACGCGCGCGCTCCTCGGGAGCGTTGTCAATCGAATCAAACGAACGAATCTCGTTGATGCCCGATACGCGCTTCGACAGCACCTGCGTGATCGCTGCCGTGAGCGTCGTCTTACCGTGGTCAACGTGTCCAATCGTGCCTACGTTTACGTGAGGCTTCGTACGCTGAAATTTCTCTTTCGCCATGGTCTTGGTCTTCGTTTGAACTAATTATCTGAGTTCTTCTGGTTCATGTTTTATGCCATTACCACTCCAGCGGAGGCAGAGACAATCTCTTCTGCGACCGACTTGGGTACTTCGGCATAGTGGTCAAACTGCATGGAATAAATGGCGCGGCCTTGTGTAATCGAACGCATATCGGTGGAATAACCGAACATGTTCGAAAGCGGCACCAGTGATTTAATCACCTGTGCATCCTGTCGCTGCGTCAAACCTTCGATGCGACCGCGACGGCTGTTCAGATCGCCGATCACATCACCCATATACTCTTCAGGAGTCACGACTTCTACCCCCATGATAGGCTCCATTAAGGCCGGTTTCGCTTTTCGGGCTGCACTACGAAACGCCATCCGTCCTGCAATCTCAAACGAGAGCTGGTCGGAGTCGACATCGTGAAATTTTCCGTCGTAGAGACGTGCCTTTACACCTTCAACAGGATAACCGGCGATCGGTCCTTGATCCATTGCGCTACGAATCCCTTTTTCAACGGACGAGATATACTCGCGCGGAATGGATCCGCCCTTTATTTCGTCGACGAACTCCAGTCCTGTACCCTCCTCGTTCGGGCCAATTTCAATCCAAACTTCGGCGAACTGTCCTCGTCCACCGCTCTGCTTCTTGTGCTGATATCGTTCATCGATCGAAAGTTGCAGCGCCTCGCGGTAGGCCACCTGCGGTTTACCCACATTGGCTTCCACTTTAAACTCTCGTTTCAGACGGTCTACGATAATTTCCAGATGAAGCTCGCCCATCCCAGCGATCAGAGTTTGGCCCGTCTCATCGTCCGTGGAAATCTGGAATGTCGGATCCTCTTCCGCCAACTTTTGAAGCCCAATTCCCAATTTGTCGCTGTCTGCTTTCGTTTTCGGTTCGATCGCAATTCTGATAACGGGCTCAGGAAAGTCCATTTTTTCGAGAATCACGGGATGTTTCGGATCACACAGCGTATCTCCCGTGTGAATTTTTTTCAGCCCCACAGCTGCGGCGATAGCTCCTGCTTCTACATATTCTACGTCCTCTCTGCTGTTAGCATGCATGAGCAAAATCCTTCCGATACGCTCCTTCTTACCCGTATTCGCGTTTAGAACTTGAGTTCCCTTGTTCAGCGAACCCGAGTAAACACGGAAAAACGTCAGTTTCCCTACAAAAGGATCCGTCATAATCTTGAACGCGATCGCACTGAATGGAGCATCAGGATCGGCAGCTCGATCGATTTCTTTCTCAGTGCCGGGCACAAAACCTGAGACAGAAGGAACGTCGACAGGGCTAGGTAGATAGTCAATTACACCATCCAACAACCTCTGTATGCCCTTATTCTTGAACGCCGAACCGCAGAAGACCGGCGTGATATCCATACTGAGCGTGGCTTCACGAACGACACTTTTCAGCTCCTCTGCTGTGATATCATCGCCCTCGAGGTACTTCATCAGGAGCTCGTCGTTGTGCTCAGCAACAGACTCCAGAAGGTTGATCCGCCAGTGACGCGTCATTCCTTTCAAATCGGATGGGACATCGATCTCGTCCCACGTAGCACCTTGAGTATGATCATGCCAAATGATCGCCTTATTCGTAATCAGGTCGATCACTCCTCGAAACATCTCTCCCTCACCAATCGGGACCTGTACAGGAACAGGATTCGCCTTAAGTCGATCACGAATCTGCGTGATCGCGTTCTCAAAGTCTGCTCCCGTCCGATCCATCTTATTGATGAACGAGATGCGCGGCACCTTGTATTTGTTGGCTTGCCGCCAAACGGTTTCTGACTGCGGCTCTACGCCTCCAACGGCACAGAAAAGTGCTACAGCACCGTCTAAAACTCGGAGCGAGCGCTCGACTTCTATGGTGAAGTCAACGTGTCCCGGCGTGTCAATAATGTTGATTTGATGATCTTGCCAGGCACAAGTGGTTGCCGCGCTAGTGATCGTGATACCACGTTCCTTTTCCTGCTCCATCCAGTCCATAGTGGCACCGCCTTCATGAACCTCTCCCATTCGGTGAACGCGGCCTGTATAAAACAGCACTCTCTCCGTCGTAGTCGTCTTTCCGGCATCAATGTGGGCCATGATGCCGATGTTCCGAATCTTATCCAGGCTATATCTCTGATTATCACTCATTTCAGTCAGCGGTAGACCATTGCAGCTCCACCACTTCTAGTCTCACTAGTCTCTCAATTAAAATCTAAAGTGAGCAAATGCCTTGTTGGCCTCTGCCATCCGGTGCGTATCGTCCTTCTTCTTGATCGCCCCGCCCTCTCCTTTCGCCGCACTGATCAGCTCGTTCGCCAATCGATTAGCCATACTCTTGTCGTTTCTCGCGTGAGCGTACTGAAGCAACCACCTGAATGCCAATGCAACGCGGCGGTCGGGCCGAACTTCTATCGGAACCTGGTAGGTCGCCCCACCAACACGCCGGCTTCGAACCTCCACCAACGGAGCAACATTGCTGACAGCACGTCGAAACACCTCGATTCCCTCTTCCTTGGTTCGATCTTCGATCACGTCAAACGCTTGGTAAACCAGAGAACGGGCAACATTTTTCTTCCCGCTGTTCATAACAACGTTGACAAATCGAGACACCAAAACATCATTAAAAATCGGATCTGGCGTCGGCTGCCGCTTTTCTGCAGTTCTTCTTCGCATAGTCTCGCTTGGACAAACAAATGAGGCGTATTGTCACTCACAGGTTTCAACACGCCATTACATTACCCTCTCATTCAGTCGTAAACCGGGCATAAAACCCAATCGTCCTAATTCTTAGGGCGTTTCGTGCCGTATTTCGATCTCGATTGGCGACGATCATCAACTCCGGACGTATCAAGTGCACCTCGGACGACGTGATACTTTACACCTGGCAGGTCTTTAACTCGTCCTCCTCTGACCAGCACAATCGAGTGTTCCTGAAGGTTGTGCCCTTCACCGGGGATATAGGCAATCACTTCAAAACCGTTCGTAAGACGCACTTTGGCAACCTTCCGTAAGGCCGAATTCGGCTTTTTCGGAGTGGTTGTATAAACTCGCGTACAAACACCGCGACGCTGCGGACAAAGCGAAAGCGCAGGTGACTTGGTTTTACGCACCTTTTTCTTGCGTCCTTTTCGAACTAGCTGCTGAATCGTTGGCACGATCGCTATCGTATTAACTGAATGATGTTTTCAAAATCCCTCACCAAGGCCTCAAAACGGCCCTCGGAGATAGTTATTTCAGTCTCACAATATAAGGTATCTGGTGATTGGAACACGATTCCAATAATGAAGAAACCTTGAGTTGAGCGGAGAGAAACCCTTAATGCATCTAAAAACGGCTCTAGCAGCCGGTTAGTATTGGGTATTGTTATATATCACAATAACAATTTAGATACGAGGGTCGAAAGCGAAAAAACGAGGTATTTTGGCCCCATCAGGAGGGGTGGATTCGAAATCTTTATTCCGATTTAGATTCGGAAAGTTCTTTTTCGCCTCCGGGTGCACCTTCAATTGCTGGATCCTGCTCGCTCGACGCTCCATCCCCGCTGGGCTCCATGACTTTTGAGTTTTGGGATTGGGGCTCGCCATCATTTGCAAGGTCCTTTTCTGCAGCCTTAGCCTTCCTTTTAGCAGCCGCTTCGACTTTTGCGTCTTCAGCTTTCTTAGCTTCCGCTGCGATATCTATGTAATCTCCATACGGCCGAGGACCGAGGATATTGAGCAACTCCACCGCTCCGAGTACTTCCTTCTCAAGAAGTGTTTTTGCCATTTCCTCCAGTTTCTTTCTCTTCTTCTTTAACAGGTCACGAGCCTTTTTTCGAACAATTTCGATAAGTTCCCTGACCTCTTCGTCGATAATCCACGCAGTTTCGTCCGAGTACGGTTTCTGAAAAACAGGGCCCTCCGCGGCAGCACCGGACAGATTAAAGCTGACGGATCCGATTTTTTCGCTCATCCCATAATCAGCAACCATGGCGTAGGCCATTTTCGTAATTCGCTCCAGGTCGTTTTGAGCGCCTGTCGAAATACGTCCAAAGATAATCTCCTCAGCGACACGACCGCCGATGGCCATGGTCATTCTGTCCATCAGCGCCTCCTTCGTATAGAGGTAGCGTTCTTCTGGCAAGTACTGGGCATAACCGAGCGCGGCCAATCCCCTCGGTACAATCGATACCTTTACAACGGGATCCGTATAGCGAAGGAACCACCCGGTAATGGCATGGCCCGCTTCGTGGTAGGCCACGATCTCGCGTTCTTCCGGAGAGATGATCTTGTTTTTCTTCTCAAGTCCTGCGATAACCCGGTCGATGGATTTTTCAAAATCGTCCATCTCAACGGCTTCTTTGTCCTCTCTGGCAGCAAGCAGGGCGGCTTCGTTACACACGTTTGCAATTTCCGCACCAGCAAAGCCCGGTGTCTGAGCAGCGAGAATATTCAGATTGACGACCTCGGATATCATCAAATCCCTCGTGTGCACTCTGAAAATCTCTTCTCGTTCTCGTTTGTCCGGTTTGTCCAGTAAAATCTGCCGGTCGAATCGGCCTGGTCGTAACAAAGCAGAATCCAATACATCAGGACGATTCGTAGCTGCCATAATGATGACTCCCGTGTCCGTATTGAACCCATCCATCTCAACCAGGAGTTGATTCAGCGTATTCTCTCGCTCGTCATTGGCTCCCATCATCGTTCCTCGACCACGGGAACGTCCGATCGCATCGATTTCATCAATGAAGATGATACACGGGGCCTTTTCTTTCGCCGATTTGAAAAGATCCCGAACGCGTGCAGCACCCACACCCACGAACATCTCAACAAAATCAGAACCGGATAACGAGAAGAAGGGAACTTCAGCCTCTCCGGCAACAGCTTTCGCAAGTAATGTTTTACCCGTACCTGGCGGGCCCACGAGCAGGACACCTTTTGGGAGTTTTCCCCCAAGCCGAGTAAACCGATCTGGGTTCTTTAGGAACTCGACGACTTCGACAACTTCCTCCTTTGCCTCTTCCAGACCAGCCACATCGTCGAAAGTCAGTTTCTGATCTCCCATGACATCGAAAAGCACAGCCTTGTTCTTTCCGATGTTGAGAACCTGAGAACCCGGGTTCATCCGTCTCATGAGAAATATCCACATGGCGAGAATAATTCCGAGTGGAATCATCCAGGTCAGGAGCCCCCCCAGCCAGTCCTCCTCGCGCGACGCCTTAAAAGTAATAACAGTTTTGTTCTCCGAGAGGGCTCTTTCGTTGTAGTCGAGCAGATATTGAATGAGGTCGTGATCAGTCGGTTTTACGCTTGTGAACGCATTTGCCTCGTCGTCATTCGAGCCAGATAAAAAATTCTGCTGCGGTGCGGCCACTTCCACACTCCCTGCCCG
>SMXL01000154.1 GCA_004356385.1 Bacteroidota bacterium | reverse complement strand
GTAATTGATCTTCAAGGCGTTCCGCGTACGACATCTCGTCCGGAACTTTGAATCTCGATTCGGATTCATTTTCGTCATTCTTATGCCGCGACAAAGGAGACACACTAACCATACCCCATAAGGTGATTGTAATGTTTCGACGGACTCAATTCTCTATTTCACTGTTCACTGTTCTCGCCCTGTTTTGTGGCCTGATAATTCCCGGTGTGTCCGCGCAGGATTATCAGATGTACGAGACACAGTATCTAAAAGTGAAAGCGGGCCACGATAGTGAGGTTCGAGATGCGCTAGCAGCCCATAATAAACAGTTTCATAAAGTCGTTCCGTATCGGGCTGAAGTTTATTGGGTCGCGAACGGGAAGCGTACAGGAGAATATTTTTGGGTCATGGGCCCGGGCACATTCACGGATTTTGACCTTCGTCCATCCGGAAATCCTCACGATTCCGACTGGGAAGAGAGGGTGATGATTCATCTCGACGCTGCATATAACACCGAGTATTGGAGACTGTCTGAAGACCTGACGTATTCCGCTGAGAACTCTTCTGGTGGAGCGCAACCGCTGTTTCTCAATAGGTATTTTGAGGTCGCAGACGAAACACTTTTTTCGAAGGTGCAAATGCAAATCAAAGCCGTTACGGCCGCCATGGATCCAGGAAAAACTCGGGCGATGTTCCGAAAACAATTCCTGCATAGAGACAAGAGAGATTGGGTTATGTCGCAATCGTTCACCGGCTGGTCAGAACTCGACGAAACTGGAGGCGCCAGCTTCGAAGAGACGTTCGTGAGCATCCACGGAGCCGACTCTTGGGATAAATTCTCAGAAGAGTTTGACGAAGCCGTCGCCAGCAGAGAAGATGAGTGGTTGATCCATCAACCGAAACTTGGTGGAAGCCGCAGATTGAATGAGAACTAGATAATCCACTCGGAGGCGAAGCGCCAAAACCAGATGTATTACTGAGTGATGGGGTATGTAGATGCAGTTCTAGCGTCGGCGGAATCCTGTCGATATTATTGTTGCTGATAGCGACTAGGATTCACAGCTCAATCGCTAAATACGCGGGGTTCCCCGGTGTGTGACGGTCGCTTCTCTGCTACCATCGTTGATGATGGAAGGTGGTGGCGGACCCTATTTCCACCAGACGGGCACTTTGAGCCCCCCTAAGGAGCCGAACCCTTCACCTTGCGTTACAGATCCCCGACTCAGGCAACCGCTAGTCCGTCTTGAATTCTTTTCAGTCTCGTTTTTCATTTTCTGAGCTTTCAGCGCCAGCTAGCCATTTGCTTGCGCTTTTGCTGACCATTTCGATTACCAGTTGCCAGCGTGAGTTCGCCGATATAAAGCCTCCCGGCATCGAAATAATTGAGCCGGACGTTTCCACGGTTCTTACCGATGCGGTTGTCACTTTACGAATCAAACCATCCGTCGCCGGGTCGGTTACCGGGGTGAGTGTGGGACCCGTTCCGATGGGATTCGACCCGCTCAGTGAGACCTGGACTGTCGAGATCACATTGAACCGAGGACTGAATCGACTCATATTTAGATCGTTCGGGGAGGTTGAACCGCCTCAACAGGATACGGTAGACTTGTTTCACATGCCCTTCGAGGTAACAACGGCGAGCTCTAGGTTGAGATTGGGAGTGGGAGGTCACGCAGCTACGGCTGTACCTGGAAGTGGAGTAGTGATTACAGGGGGTTCGCGGGGTGCCTCCGGTGATGCTCAGGACGTCGTATTTCTCCTTCCATCTGTTCGAGACGTTGAGTTCATCGAGGTTTCGAAATCGATGCTCAATGCTCGAGTCGGACACACGGCGACATTAATCGATGATCGCAGGATTGTCATTCTCGGAGGCGGTTCTTCAATTCAGATTAATTCTGTCGGTGCTCTGGTCGAGGAAGCAGAATTGTATATCGTTGACGACAGAATATTCGTGCCTCTCCCAGTGGTGGGTGATCCTATCCGTAGAATGTATCATACGGCCGTCTACAGACAGACAGAAATGGGCCCCGTTGTTGATTTGATCGGAGGCACTGGGGATATTCTGTACACGCCAGAATCACTTTTGGGAACGCGTGCTGATGTCCGATCCTTTCTCATCAGAAACGATACTCTGGTGTCTCTCAGCCCCGCTGTCGGGCCCTTTATTGAAAGGCTGTGGGGTCACTCCCAGACGGACTTGGGTGAGAATCGAATTGGACAGTCGAGTCTGTATCTAATCTCTGGATTCGGCGGAGGACCTCCAAACGTTCCGGTCAACATATTTGTCGATTATCGTTCGCCACTTGGCATCCTCGTCGATCCGGCACCCCAGTCCATTTTCCCGAGAAACCTTCATGCGGCTGGTCGAATGGGATTTGGTATCGTTGGCCTCTTCGGAGGCCGCGATCTCCTGAACGGTGGCGTGTTATCGGAAGCGGAACTTTACACTCATGAGACCTCCTCCTCATTTAAACTTCCACAGACGGTAGGCACATCGTTCAGGGGTCGATACGGTCACACAGCGTCTTTAATAGCGCCCAATGTCATCATGCTGGCTGGTGGATTTGATGAGAGCGGTAACGTTGTGGACGAAGTCGAATTTCTGACTTTTGCGTTTTAGTCTGGCCCGAACTATTGTTCCGGTTCTGATTTCGCGTCCATTCTGCAAGTTCGTTCAGAACGCAGATTGTCAATCTTAGTATCTTCGGTCGCCTTCCCTAAATGGGTAACGGGCTCTAGTCAGAAAAATAGAAATCAGACTTTATGAACGAGCTTTCGCTGAGTGTTCATTCAGAGATAGGTGTTCTCGACACAGTATTGGTTCATACACCCGGAAATGAGATGAAACTCGTTTCCCCAGAGAATAGAGAGGATCTCCTTTTCGAAGACATTCTATTTCTGAACCTTGCTCGCGAGGAGCACGAAATGATGTGTGCGGTATGTGAGAAGGTGGTCGGGCCCGGTGGATCCGTCCTCCAGATATCTGACTTGCTCAAGACCTCGTTCGAGCAAGCGGATGCAAGGCACGACTTTGTGGACCGAGTGTGCCGTCTACTGCCCCTCCAGAACCTCCAGGCTTTTGACTCGGAACTCAAACAACTATCGGCCGATGATCTCTGGTATTTCGCATTAACAGGTGTCTCTTCCCTTCCTATTCATGCCCTTCCGCTCCCGAATCTGATGTTCACGAGAGATGTGGCTGCTGTGGTCTGTGACCATATTATTCTCTCCCACCCGGCTACTTCGGCACGTGCCCGAGAGAGCATAATTATGCACGTTGTGCTAAGCTACCATCCTGCTTTCTCCGGAATGAAGGATCAGATTCTTGAGCTTCCACCGGGCGTTACATTCGAAGGAGGTGACCTGCTCGTCGCGTCAGATAGCGTCGTCATTATTGGCCATTCGCAACGTACGTCTTTTGGAGGGGTGATGTCGATAACGAAGCATCTCCTCAAACGCACGGGGATAGAACACGTATTGATGGTAAATCTTCCGAAAGAGAGATCCTATATGCACCTGGATACGGTCTTCACGTTCATCTCCGATACGGAATGTGTGACGTTTCCCCCGATTATCGATCTGGATGGACTGAACAATGTGGTCAGCTTCAGTGCTGGAACGGGAAGCGCTGATCTTCACACTACCACCCATCAGAATATGCGTTCGGGATTATCCGCTTTGCTAGGACGTGAGATTGAATTTATACCGTGCGGGGGAAATGATCCGCTCAGCCAACGACGCGAGCAGTGGACGGACGGTGCAAATTTGTTCGCGTTGGCACCCGGTGTCGTAATGGGATACGATCGAAATATCCGTACCTATGAGGAGATGACCAAATACGGATATCGCGTAGTATCAGCCAACGGCTTTCTGTCCAACTACAAAGAAAGTTCATTTGAACCGGATGAAAAACTTGCGATAAAACTCAATGGACATGAACTGTCGCGCGGTCGCGGCGGACCTCGCTGTATGACCCTGCCTCTATCTAGAAATCGAGCCACGGAATAGTTCGTTCAGAAAATTTCGAGAAGGCCGTCAGGAAACCGTATGACGTTTTCGAAGCTACTTAGTAACCATCTTAAATGGATGAAGGCCGCTCTCCGAGAGGCCGAAAGGGCTCTTGAAGAAGGCGAGGTACCCATCGGCGCCGTGGTGGTTCAGGAGAATCAAATAGTTGGGCGTGGTCACAATATGGTAGAACGCCTCAAAGATCCTACAGCCCACGCAGAAGTCATCGCCATAACAGCAGCGTGCGATACACTCAGTTCAAAATTTCTCAAAGGATGTACGCTCTATGTTACACTTGAGCCTTGTCCAATGTGCGCTGGGTCACTGATACTGGCAAGGCTGGATCGAGTCGTTTTCGGGGCATTTGATGAGAAGGCGGGTGCTGTCGGATCTCTCTATGACATCCCGGGAGATCGTCGACTCAATCACGTGGTAGAATCCATTTCAGGCGTTGAAGCTGAAACCTCAGCAGCGTTGCTTCAGGCCTTTTTTCAGAGAAAGAGGAAGAACAAGATCGATTGATTCAGTACTTCTCATGGTACGTTGTGTCAATAATCACTAAACCATCGACGTGCTTCAGCCTTGCGCCTCACTCCCAAGAGTGACGCATGAAAAAGGGCGGTGCTGATTTGAATCAGCACCGCCCCTCTTGTCTCTACACTAGATAGGAAACTTCCAGCCTATAGACCAATCGTTACGGTGAAGTACTGAAGGTCATCGCTGAAGAAGTCGACTGGCACAATGGCATAGTCGATCTTCAGACTCGTTCCACCTAAATCAAACTGCAGGCCGGCTCCGTAGCTCAAGCCTGTGTACATCGTCTTGTCCAGATCTTCAGTCGCCTGGTAGCCGCCTCTGAGATAGAAGAGGTCCTGGAAACCGTACTCTAGAGCAAGTGAGTATTGATCTTGATCGAAGGAATTCGACCTGAAGTTGCCTAAGAACGTAATGACGCTGGCTGCCCCAAGATTCCTTGTGTAAGCTGCGCCAAAGTTGAGCAGTGTTGGCAGCTGAACGCCCTCTGCCTCAAACGCCAATGCGTTGTTGTTGGCAGTTGGTTCCTGGTCGCCTACATGAGCCTGTCTGATAAGACCATTACCAGAATACTGAAGCTCCGTACCCACATTCTTAAGAGCGACACCAAATCTCAGCCCTGACTCACCAATTACGTAAGTCATTCCAGCGTCGAATGCGAATGTCGATGCACTGACATCGTCAATGCTCTCACTTATGACTTTGATCGTCGTTCCCGCAGAGATTCTGTCCGTAAGCTGTTTAGCATACGTGAATGCCGCAGTGACATACGAAGCGTCAAACGTCACACGTGAAATTTCAGGTGCGATCTCAGTTTGTTTAAATAGATCGTCACCAAAATCCCACGATGCAATCGTTAACGCGATGCTGCTGCTCGGGCTGATCGCCTGGGCAATACCCAGGTAATTAACACCGATGCCAGCAACGTACTCGAGCCGACTGAACATGGCCTCCGTTCCCGAATTGAGTGCTAGACCCGCGGGATTCGAATAAAGTGCCTCCAGGCCTCCCATTCCCATCATTCCACTTGCCGTGGCACTACCAAGTGCTGTTGAGCGAGCGGTTAAAGGAACGAGAAGTTCGGTGGCGCCTGCAGTTCCGGTACGTTCACCGGACTCTCCAAGCGATCCACCACCTGATCCAACGTCCTGCGCGTTTGCTGCTGGCGCGGTCAGACCTATGAGGCAAAACACCAACAAGCCAATCGGCAGATATTTTGCTTTCTCCATGATACCGTACATAGGATAAATCCTCCTTGTGTTCGTGCTAATTGTATGTAGAACTGTTGTCTTCATGACATTAGCTCCTTTAGAAGGTGTTTAACTGAACGCGCTTCTTGATCGCAGCGAACTTAATCACTTTCGATCCAACGCCCTTCACGTCAACATGAATCAAGTACATACCGCTCGCAATGGGTAGGCTGTTATCTGTGGTCAGATTCCAGGCCTGATCGCGAACGCCTTCAGGTTTGAAGATGGTCTTGATCAAACTGCCGTTAAGGGTGAAGACGTTTATGATTGTTTCTTCACTTGGCATACCGGTGAATCGAACTTCGTCGATCAGCTGACTGCGCTCGAAAGCGGAGGAGCCTTTGTACGGGTTCGGAACGATACCAATCAGATCCATGGCCGCCTGCTTCGTTTCTAGGGAAGCAGCCTCAACACCGTAGGAGGTATCTCCGTCAGTCGTCGAGAAGGTGAACGCATCGCCCGGTTGGTTCGACTTCGCCGTTACCAAACGCCATATAGAACCGTCTTCCGGCCGTTCTGGGCCTAGCATCATACCAGTTCCACAAGCGGTATCGTAAACGT
>SMXL01000153.1 GCA_004356385.1 Bacteroidota bacterium | reverse complement strand
GAAGAGATTGTACAGAGTGAAAAAGTCTGTTCTCCCAACACCATGGTCCGCGATGTAGTCGCGCATCCCACTTCGAAGCGGCCATAGTAAGTCCCGGAGGGCAGCTTGCGACGAACCTCTGACAGAGCAAATCGAGTCAATTCGGGATAATCAGGGAATGCCCTACGAGATCAGCGTTACCACGTTTCGACGATCGTTGAGCTTGTTTTTGTAGAGCCCCGTTTGGATACTGTGCGATCCCATCCCCATTACGGAGAACCTTATGAAACGGCGTCCAACCATCCGTTCTGAACACGCTTTGCTCTGGTTACTTGCTGTCCTTCTTTTGCCCATTCCGTCTTTTGCTCAAGAGAAGGAAAAGGAAGAGGAGGCTCCGCCCGAGCGCCGAACCGTTCTCCCCGCACCTGACAGAGGCGAAAATGAGGGTGATGGACCGTTTGAAAGATTAATCATTCGCGGTGTCACGCTTATCGATGGAACCGGAGCCCCTCCTCGTGGCCCGGTCGATATCATCATCGAAGGCGATAAAATCGCATCCATTCAAGGCGTAGGAACACCGGGCGTGCCCATCAATGAGGATCGACGCCCGGGAGACGCGACGTTCGAACTCGACGCGACGGGGATGTACGTCATGCCTGGAATCGTAGACCTGCACGCGCACGCGGGTGGAGTCCCCAAGGCTCCTGAGGCGGAATACATGTACAAACTGTGGCTCGCGCACGGGATTACGACTGTGCGAGGGGTAGGACTAGGCGGTTTTGAATGGACGCTATCTGAAAAGGAGCGCAGTGCGAAAAACGAAATTGTTGCACCACATATCGTCAATTACCAGCGCCCAGGAAGCGGGCCGGATTGGGACGGAGACACCAACACTCCGGAAGGCGCGCGAGAATGGGTTCGGTACGCCGCTGCGAGTGGAGTGGATGGATTGAAGCTCGGCTCGGGTCGCCCGGAGATCATGGAAGCGCTGTTGGATGAAGCCAACAAGCTCGGCCTCGGCTCAACCGCCCACCTTGGGCAATCAGGCGTCGCCCAGATGAACGCGATCGACGCTGCAAGACTGGGTCTGACGGGTATGACACACTTTTACGGGCTGTTCGAGTCACTCTACGACGGCTATGACATACAGCCGTGGCCTGTCGAAATGAATTACAACGACGAGCAAATGCGCTTCGGCCAGGTGGCCAGACAGTGGAAGCTCATTCATCCCCCGGGAAGCGACGAGTGGAACGCTCTTCTGGATGAATTTCTCGAGCTCGATTTCTATCTGAACCCGACCATGACGATTTATTCAGCGGGTCGGGATGTGATGCGCGCCCGAAATGCAGATTGGCATAAGAAGCATACGCTTCCCTCGCTTCAGGATTTTTACGATCCCAGTCGCTTGGACCACGGATCGTACTGGTACAACTGGACCACGTGGGATGAGGTGGCCTGGAAAAAATTCTACCAGGTGTGGATGCAATTCCTGAACGACTACAAGAATCGGGGCGGGAAGGTGACCGTCGGTTCGGACTCAGGCTACATCTATCAGACCTTCGGTTTCGGGACCATTCTCGAACTGGAATTGCTGCAGGAGGCCGGTTTTCATCCTCTTGAGGTCATTCGAGCCGCCACGATGCACGGAGCTGAGGAAATCTTCCAAGCCGCAGGAAAACCCATTGAGTACGGAGTCATTCGCTCCGGACTTCGTGCCGATCTGCTAATCGTGGAGGAGAATCCATTGGCCAACATGAAAGTTCTTTATGGAACGGGTGCCGTTCGTCTGAACGACGAAACGGGCAAGCCGGAGCGTGTCGGAGGCGTTCGGTACACCGTGAAAGACGGAATCATCTATGACGCGAAACAACTTCTTCGAGACGTAGAGGAAATGGTCGACAAACAAAGGCGCGAGCGAGCTCAAAAGGAGGCAGAAATCACGACGTCGGGTTAAACTCGGCGTGGCTCCATTCGACTCGGTTCAACTCCGCTCCACGAGACGATTACGCCTCGTCGTCTTTCGGTTTCTCCTGAGGAGTCAGCACATTATCAACGAGTCCATATTTCTTTGCCTCGGCAGCGCTCATCCAGTAGTCGCGATCGGCATCGGTTTCGATTTTCTTGGCGTCTTTGCCGGTATGATGCGCCAGGATATCGTAGAGGCTTTTCTTCATCTTGAGGATTTCCTTGGCGTGAATCTCTATATCCGACGCCTGGCCTTGCACCCCGCCCATCCACGGCTGGTGAATCATAACCCTCGAATTAGGAAGAGCTGCCCGTTTTTCGGGGGCTCCGGCAGCCAATAATACCGATCCCATGGACGCAGCGAGCCCCACACATATGGTAGCGACCGAACACGAGATGTACTGCATCGTGTCGTAGATCGCAAGGCCTGAATCGATCGATCCGCCCGGAGAATTGACATAGATGTTAATGTCTTTTTTAGGGTCTTCGGACGTCAGATAGAGCATCTGCGCCACCATCACGGTGGCAACCGCATCATCAATGGGCGTTCCCAGCATGATGATTCGCTCTTTTAAGAGGCGGCTGAAAATGTCGTATGCCCGTTCACCTCGGCTTGTCTGCTCGACGACCATCGGTACCAGCGTGCTGAGAGGTGCACCCCGACTGGGTCCGGAGTAAATGTCTGAAGGGAATTTGTTCAGGCTCTTGCTAAACTTCAGAAAATCTTCCACCATTGATTTTAAATAAGTCTTAGGTGCGATGAGAAATGCCGCGTGTGCAACCGAGGCCCAATAGCGATGGTTCCAGTACTCGCTCAGTCTCCGGCCGTTTCCGTTTCAGCTTCTTTCGTCAGTTCGCGATACGTTTCCAGGTCTTTTTCTTCGATCGTTAGTTGGCTTCCGATCCATTCGAATACTTTGTCGGACAGCAGCCGCTGATCCAACTGCTCCTGCATGTTCGGAACCGCTCTGTAATACTTCTTGATCGTATCCAGGTCCATACCATCTCCGGCAGTCCGTTCAAGGTATTCATCTCGATCGTGATCGGTTACCTCAAGTTTCTGGACTGCAATAATTTTGTCTCTCACAAACATCCAACTCGCCTGTTTCATCGCTTCCTCCTTGCGCAGCTCTCGAAATTGGTCTTCGTCGAAGTGCGGCGGGAGTTTTCCCTCGCCCTGTGATTTCAAATCGCTGACAAAGGAGTCTAAATACATGTCGACGACCGATCCGGGAACCGAGAATTCATGTATTTCGATGGTTTTGGAAACGATGTCTGACTCAAACAAATCCTTTCCTCGACGTTTCCATCCATCCTCCAACTGACGACGCATTTCCTCGCGCATTTCATCCGCCGTAGAAAGTCGCTCGCTGGTGAGTTCGGACACGAGTTCGTCATCAAATTCAGGTAGCTCGCGTCGCTTTACGGCAACCACAGATACCTGATAATGACGCGGATCCGGATCATCTGCGGGGCCCGGAAAAACGGCGTTTGTTGTATCTCCCGACGACTTCCCGAGAAGGGCGTCTTTTAGAGGAGCCAACACATTCTCGTCACTCATCAGAACGGATACACCGTCCTGCTTCTCTCCAACAACGGGTGTCTGCGAGTCGGCATCCAAGCGCTGCATGTCAACCGTGACGACAGAATCTTCCGTGACAGGGCCGTCCTCGGGTACGAGCTCGGCGCGCCCCGCGCGGACGTTGTCGATCTCTTTCTGAATCTCCTCTTCTGTGACCTCGTGTTGCAACTTGTAAATCGTCAGTGAAGAAAAATCGGCTAGCGAAATGTCCGGACGAACACCAAATTTTACGACCGCACGCAAGTCACCCTCGTACTCATATGTGAGATCCGTGATGGTCGGTTGACCGAGAACGTCATACTCATCGGCCTTCAGTATCTGGTCCTCGTACGTTTTTTGGACGGCGTTTTCAGCAACACCGTAGGCCAACGACTTCCCATAAACTTTCTTGACGAGAGAAATGGGAACATGACCGGGGCGAAACCCCTTCATGGTCGTCCGTCCTTTTTGTGCACGGATCGCTTTTTCAAGGTCCGGAGAAAGATCCTCTGCGGTTGCGGTGATCTCCAGTTCGAATTCTACTTCGGTGACCTTATTTACGCTTGTCTGCATGCCCGTGACATTTGGTCGGTGTGAGCGGGAAAATAGGGATCTGACCTGGAAAAACCGGCCTTGGACCCGAAGCGCTACTCAACCCGGAAACAGTCAGGAATGTTCGCCTGGGGGTAGACCCCGATCCTCATATTCACGAAAAACTGGAAGGGGTGCATGTCTCCGCTACCGAGCTGAAGGGCAGTATTTCACGCCAGCCGGCTGAAAGGGCCGCATGTCTAAGCCACGGAGCTGAATGTCGGTCCTGAGATCTCCCGTCTAAAAGTCGAATCCGATCGAAACATACGTTTGCCCATCACCGAATGTCCGTCCGTCAAACGGCCACGCGAAATCGAGCCGGATCGGATAACCAAGGAAAATCGTCCGAAAACCGAATCCCGTTCCAATCAACAGGTCATCCAGAACGCGTTTCCCTGATTCATTCTCGCGGTAAAAGTTAAACCTGCGATCCGAGCCCCGTCCTCCCCAGACCGTGCCGGCATCTACGAATGCCTGCCCGGAAACGTTGTAGAGCGGAATCAGCGGAATCGGTCCGGGAAGTAACGCAGCCACGAGTGGAAAACGGAATTCCACGTTGATCAGACCGAAATTGGATCCATTGCTGGAATTGATGCTGTATCCGCGAAGCGGGAGAATCGGAGTCGCAAAGATGAAATCTGTGACATCCGAAATGGGAAATCCGTTCAGCTGATCGAATTCTCTATTGATCCAGTTCAAAACTCCAGATGTGTAGTACAATTGCTTGTTCGGCCCCAGGGAAGTTCCGGCTGATGCGCGAAGGGCAATGACATAATTCCCCTTTCCGAAAGAAGCGTATGTTCTGGCATCGCCAAGAATGCTCAAGAATTGAATCGGATCTCTCGTGAAACTGAACGCACTACCGGAGAGACTGATGGCAAGACGGCTTCCATTCGTTGGATACACGAATCCGGGCGTGGTGCCGTCGCGTGTATAGGTCAGACGCGGTGACAAAAGCACGTGAGTTCGCGAGGGCCTCGTCACGTCGGTTACATCTGCCTGGCTTACCCCGATCAGGGAAAGGGAAATATCAAATCGCTGAAATTTGTCCAGTGGCCAACTGGCCTCGACACCGCCACCGTATTGTCGATATCGATAATAGGTCGGAACCCGCTCCTCGAAGTCGGCAAGCAACCGGGACATGTGAAACGTGCTGAAAGTCCAGTCAACGCGCTTCGGTAGATAGGTGTAGGAGAGGATGTAATCTGAGTTTCGGAGATCGATGAGGAGGTTTGTTGCAACCACGATTCGATGATCGCCCAGCATATCACTAAACATCATCTGCGTGACGCCTTGTACGCCATAGAGCGCGTCGTATCCGGCGGCTCCGTATACGATATCCGGCGAGAAGTCCAACTTGTACTTTCTCGGCACATAATTTCCGTTGGCATCCAGGAGAATTCGTTCGGTCTGGGGCGGCGCTATAGATAGGCTCAGAGAACTGCTTGCTCTGGCCGAGCGGTCAAACGCACTGGAGAACCGATAATTACGGAAATCGACCCGGTCAGTGGAATATGTCGTGTCGAAAGGGCTGATAATGGCGTCTCCTGTATTGCGGCCGACGGGTTGTTCGTCAGCTGAGGAGGGTGGACTGCCTACCCGGTCATCCTCTCCTCGAACTCTACGGGCTGCTGAAACCAGAGCAGTCAGGCGATCGACGTCAAACGTGCTCTGCCTTATTCTTTCGCGACCCCTTGCGTAACGAATACCGTCCAGAGCATCACGGATATACGGATTTTTTTCGCGCATGTGCGCACTTGCCACCGTCACAGCAGGCGCGGTTTGCGTGTCATTTCGACCGACTCTCTGCGCCCAGACATTCGGCCTGAGTATATCATTTTCCAAGATTCGAGCAGTCGGATTTCGCAGCACATAGATGGATGGCGTACCGTCCTTCAAGCTGACGAGCGCTGCCCGCCGACCGTCGGCCGAGAGGGACACTTGGGTAATCCCGATCATCACGTCGGTGAGTGGCCGGGAGCGCTGAAGATCCAGGTCCATTTCGTACAGGTTCAACACACCGTTTTCATCCGAAATGTAGACGATTCGATCGTTGTCAGGCCCAAAATCCGCACTTCGTTGATCCCAATCCGGATTGTCTGTGAGCCGTAAGACGGTATCACTTCCCAGCGAAAGCACGTACAAATCTTTACCCAGGACCTTGTATTCGGATAGTTCAAAATTTTCGACCGATGCCTCGCCGAGTTCTACGTGTTCACCGCGATCGCTGTGGAAGACGATCCGGGTGCCGTCCGGACTCCAGGATGGTTCGTGATCGCCGAAAATATCCCGGGTCAGATTAACGACGCTCGCCGTTTCGATGTTGAGGAGATAAATATCCGATTGAGCATGATAGACGCCCTCCAGTGCCAATTGACTCCCGTCTGGACTCCAGGACAGCGACAGGATCTGCTCGATATCCGGTACGTCAATTCGTTCAACGTCGGTTGTCTCGACATCGATAATCGCTATGGCATCCCTTGGCCCCCGCTTTACTGAAACCGCGATATGGGTACCAGCCGGATTCCATGTGATTCCAGGTGTCAGGATGTGCAGGCTTTCGAAGGCGGCGGAGGTCTGTCCTTCGACCAGTCGCCGGATAATCGTGCCGTCGCTCGAACTGGCAAGGTAAATATCGAATAGCCCGCTCGTCGTCGTTATAAACGCCACCCGATCTCCCAGAGGAGAAAGTGTGGGGCTCGTATTGTAGAAGCCCTGTTCCCGGGTAATGATGGCCCGGGCAATGTCATTGATGTTTTCTCGTGCTGCGACCTCTGGGAAGTAGATTTCTCGCAGTGACTGCTGCCATTTTTCCGAAAGCTCGTCGACGCTCAGTCCCGTGGATCGTTTGAAGCTACCCTCGATGGACCGGTTCAATCGAAGACGCTGAAGTATCTCCCCCACTTTCTCGGCACCGTATTGCTCTGCGATGTAGTCCCAGACACTCTGACCGCCTCGATACGCGTAAAAACCGCCCAGGTAATTGATGGGCGGCAGGTGATTTCCGAGAATCGCCTCACGCACGTACATATCTGACTCTGTATCCCATCCCTGGGCAGCGTACTCGGCCAGGCCCTCGTTGAACCACGCCGGAAGGCGCGTTCGAATATTGTTCTGGATGACGGCCTGAATAGATCCACCGAAATAGATATCGTTGATGACCGCGTGGACGATTTCGTGGTGGACGACTTTTCGATATTCCTGATAGTCTCCTGTAAAGGGTATCGCAATCCGGTTTTTAAAGAGCTCCGTTACGCCTCCAATTCCCTCTGAATACGTTGGAAGATCAACCGCGTTGGTAACTGAAAAATCGCCGTGACTGAGGTACGTGATGAGCGGAATTCGCTTCGAAATCCGGTATTGAAAGAGGCGCGAAATCTGGTTGTACGCTTTTTCGGCCTCCTTAGCGGTGTAGTTGGCCAGGTACTGTCCGCCCTCGTAGAAGTAAATCTTAAAGTGTTCCGACTGAACGTAGAACCACTCCTGGTCCTGGTAGTGGACTTTGTTTTTTCCGAATCGGAAATACTGCGCTGTAGCCGATTGCAGAGCTGTGGTCAAGAAGGCAACAGCAACAAGCAGGAATAGAACAGGTATTCGCTTCAGCGGGGACATATGAATCTACTCAGGTGGTCATCGTCTCAAGCCGGCCCCGGGAATGCTTTAGGGGGTAAACACCTGTAAAGCAGGCACATATGTCATGTTCCACCAAAGGCGGGCAAAACGACGTGTCACGACAGGCGCACCCATCGAATCAAGTCGCCGAAACTGGCCTTCTTTCCGTACATGAGGATCCCAACCCGATAGATTCTGGAAGCAACCCAGATGGAGCCAAAAAATGATCCAAGCAGAATTAAAAATGAAATACTGACCTCCCAGAATGGGACGTCGGTGATAGCGAATCTGACGACCATGGTTACGGGGGATGTAAACGGGACCATCGAAAGCACAACAGCGAGCGTTGAATTGGGAGCCTCGACTACGGATTGGAGAAAAAGGATGGAAAGAATAATCGGCAGCATGACCGGAAGCACGAGGCTCTGCGCGTCTTGCTGTTGCTCCACGGACGAGCCGATCGCCGCGAAAAGACTGGCATAGAGCAAGTAGCCTACCAGGAAAAAGGCTACAAACCAAATAAAGACGGATGCTTCGATGGCGGGTATCGTAAAGTCAGCGGCCGCCAAAAGTTCATCCTGGGAAGCCGATGCGGGTAGATTCAACGTGGCCGGATCCAGGAAGGTGGCGATGACGGTTCCGGAAAGTAATACGCCCCCCATGATCAGAATTGCCCAGAACGTCATCTGAACGAGTCCCATAGCCCCAATTCCGAGCACCTTTCCCATCAGCAAATCAAACGGACGAACGGATGAAACGATGATCTCAACAACCCGGTTGATTTTTTCCTGCATGACGCCTTGCATGACGACGGAGCCGTACACCAGCATCGCGACGTAAATCAGTAATCCCATCATGTAACCGACGACGGCAAAGGCCGCGGTTCCACCCGACGTTTCGCCGGTTTCCGAAAGCTTCACCATGTTGACGTCCACCCGCGCGTTCAAAATTTCGAACACTTCAGGAGGCACTTGTTGCTCCAAGAGCCGACGCTCTTCAACCGTACTGCGGATCAGGTTTCTTAATTTTCGAGAGAAGAACGAAGCCCCACCGCCGTCTTTCGAGAAGTACGTCGCTTCACCGCTTCCGGCGATGATCTCGGCATCGAGAAGCAGGTACCCGTCAAAAACGCCTCGAATGACTTCTTGCCGAATCGAATCTTCGGGGAGATTGGTGACTACGAATGTGATTTGTCCGTCGTCGTCTTTTAGGCCCTCGAATAGAATTCCAGTTTCATCGATTACGGCAACCATCTGATCCTCACTGGTGAGGGACGTAATCGACACCCACGCGACGATGCCGATAAAAGTAACCAGTGCCATCGGTCCCAGAAGTGTCGTTATGACGAACCACTTTGTTTTAACCCGTTTCAGGAATTCGTTTTTGGCTACAATGAAGATCTTTTTGGTCATGCGAAGTCGGGCAACGGATTGGGATTATGCTTCAATGGCCTCAGCGCCTTGTTGCTCGGTGACGGCCGTGACAAAAATTTCCCGCATGGACGGCTCGACGAGCTCGAAACGGGATATCTCTTGCGTATGCCGCAGGGCTTCATCCAACACAAGTCTCGGATTTGTGTCGTTCAGCAGTCGAATCTCTGCGTGGCTCTTGCTGCGGACATTGATGCGAACCAATTGTCGCGACTCGAGATCATCCAGAAACGAGTCCGGGCCGTCAAAATCCAGAAGAACCGTGTTTCGACCAAAACTTTTCTTGATGTCCTTGAGCGCTCCGTCGACTACTATTTTGCCCTGGGAAATCAAACAAATATCATCGCAGAGCTGCTCGACCTGCTCCATTCTATGAGATGCGAACAGGATGGTCCGGCCTGCGTCCTTCATTTCCATAATTATGTTCTGAAGAACCTCAGCATTGATCGGGTCGAGTCCTCCAAACGGCTCATCCAGGATGACCAGCTCAGGATCGTGAAGGACAGCCGTCACAAACTGGATTTTTTGCTGCATCCCCTTTGACAGTTCGTTCGTTTTCCTTCCATACCAATCGGAAGCATCGAATCGATCCAGCCAGTGTTTAACCCTCGACGTGGCGTCGCGGCGGGAGAGCCCCTTCAGTTCTCCAAAATAAACGAGCTGCTCACCGACCTTCATCTTCCGGTAAAGCCCTCGCTCCTCCGGCAGATAACCCATTCGCTGCTGACTCCACGGGCCCACTTCCTTTTCGCCAAAGAGCACCTTCCCAGTATCGGGAACGGTGATGTAGGCGATCATGCGGATGATGGTTGTCTTCCCCGCTCCATTCGGTCCGAGAAGACCGAGAATTCGACCCGGAGAGGCTGAAAACGACACATTATCGACTGCAAGCACTTTGCCGAATCGTTTCGTAACGCCTTCGACACGTAGTTCGGGCATGAATTCTAGAGGGATTGGAGGTGGAGGGTCTATCAGTCGCAGAGCAAGATAGTGCCCGGTAGGACAATAGCGAACGTGGCAGGGGTATCGGGAATGCTCTAGAGGAGCGAGAGTGTACCGGCGGGGATCGGGATGAGATATTGAGGCTCGAACACGTCCTCATGGACTCCAAATTGACCTGTACCCCGGAAATCCACGGCTACGAATCCGTCGAAAGTGTTCTTTACCTCGCCTATGCCATAGTACATCGGACTCGGGCCGTAATAGACCAACTCTCCCTGGTCCAGAGACGTTCGTTTCCGTGCGCGCCGATGAAACGCGGGAATGCTTGGAAGCAATTCGAGGCGATATGCGCTGACAAAACTTCTCACTTAATGAGTCTAGATATAAAGAATACGACTCCTGCTACGTCTGAACGTCCTTTCGGGTTCTACGTGTATATACGTATGGAATCCTGAATATGCTTGGTTCTGGCGCCCGATATCGGTATTTTGCGTATGACTTCTTCAGTGAGGACCGCTAGCGAAGTAATCTACGAATCACTCGCAGCCGCCCTTTTTCCCACCTGCGCTTTTCTAACAGCCATGACGTACGAAGAAAAAATCGTTGACCGACAGGTCGGTCGAAATGGGGATTTGTTTGCGAATTCTATCGGTGAGATGGAAACGAAAGAAGAACGTTATCCATACGTCCGAATTCTTGTCAGTATCGTAGAACAAGCCCATCCAGAATGGAATCAAGCTCCTACCAAGGACCAACAAATCTCCATGCTCGTTTTTCGAATGAGCCGTGGAGCCATTAATCGCGAAGAGGTAGCGGAAATCGTTCGACTCCGAGATGCGGAGAGAGGCTTCACCTACATTGAGCACAGGCCTGAGGAGAAAAAGCCGGAGGATGCAGAATCTACAGACGAGAAGCCAGAGGACGTAGATTCTGTTGATGAGAAACCGGACGAAGAAGCGTCCAGCGACGCGGGTCCAGAGGAGGAATCCGCTGACGAAAAGTCGGAGGAAGAAGAGTCGAACGACGAGAGTCCGGAAGAAGCACAGCCAGAAGGAGACGAGGACGGGCAGGCCGAAGACGAACCAGAAGAGGACGATTCCGAAAAGAATTAGGGCCTGCTCACGCGCCCTAAGTCACCCTGTCCGGATTCTCTCTGACAAAACTACTCCAACTCTTGTATTGGGTGGATTTGGGGAGTCTGTTTCGCTGAGCGTGACAGAGTCCGATCGCGAGGGCATCCGATGCGTCATGACCGATCTCCAGTGTGGGATCGATCTCAAGAAGCGAGCGGACCATAAACTGAACCTGTTCCTTGGATGCGTTTCCGTTCCCGGTCACGGATTTCTTGATTTCCTTTGGTGTGTACTGGACGACAGGAATCTCCAGGTTTAAAGCCGCGAGCATAGCGGCTGCCTGAATTCGGCCTAATTTGAGCATGGATTGCGGATTCTTCCCATAGACGGGCATTTCAACTGCGCATTGGTCCGGCAAATGCTTCTCGATGAGAACAACCAGTTCGGAGTAGACCATCTTGAGACGGTGTTGATGGCTCTTTTCGACGTCCAGTTTGATCACGCCACATTCCAGGAATCGTTCTCCCCGGTCCAATATTTCTATGAAGCCGTATCCGGTTATTCTGGATCCCGGATCCACGCCTAAAACGATCATCTTCGATCAGGTCAGGTTAGAGATTCTCCAATAATGCTTCGCTGAATTCGAGAGAAGTGAAAACAGCCTGCACATCCTGCAGATCTTCAAGTTTTTCAATCAGATCAATTACTCGCTGGGCATCAGAAGGCTCCAGGCTCGTGGTATTGAGTGGAACACGCTGAAGCGACGCATCTTCGACCGGTAGCCCCGCGTCCTCCAGGGCAGTATGAATAGAGCCGAACGCTTCGACCTCCGACGTAATTACATATTGATCGTTCTCTTCGATCAGGTCTTCGGCTCCGGCTTCCACGACAAGGTCAAACAGTTGAGCTTCGTCGCAGGCGGAAGTGGGTATCACGAACACACTTTTCCGATCAAACAGATAGGAAACCGACCCGTTCTGCCCCAAACTGCCTCCAGCCTTACTGAACACAGCGCGAATGTCGGCCACGCTTCGATTGGTGTTGTCTGTAAGGGCCTCGACGAATACGGCGATTCCACCCGGAGCATATCCTTCATAGGTCATTTCCACATATTCAGCGCCCTCGATCTCGCCCGTTCCACGTTTGAGCGCACGCTCTATGTTGTCTTTGGGCATGTTCTCGCCCTTGGCTTTCTCTACCGCCAAACTTAGACGCGGGTTCAGGTTGGGATCCCCACCATCACGAGCAGCCACCATGATATCTCGTGTGATCCTGGCCCATATTTTGGCCCTCTTGGCGTCTTTCGCGCCCTTTTTTCGCTTTATGGTTGACCATTTACTGTGGCCGGACATAGGGTTCTCGATCCTTATCTTTTCTATATCGTCCATGGCCAATATACGCCCAATCAGCGGGATGATTGCCGCCTGTATTCTGGGATGAGCATCGTGTAGTTCGGGCGTGAAGGCCCCCGGGATTCTGACTTTACTGCGAACCCAGCTCGACCATGATCGTTTAGTGGCCAATGAATTCTTTTCTCGACATACCCCTTCTAGACGACCTGGACGAAGTGAAGAAGACGCGCGAGTCTGCGGGCCGAGGTCATCTGGTCTATCTCGAGACCTACGGTTGCCAGATGAATGTGTCCGACTCAGAGATCGTCGCGTCGTTGCTGAGGGCGAACGATTTTGGCTTAACGCACGATATAGAACGGGCGGATGTCGTTCTTATCAACACATGCGCTATTCGAGAAAATGCCGAGCAAAAGGTTCGGCGACGGCTCGTAGAGATTCGCGCTCATAAAAGGAAATCATCCCGCGACATGAAAATTGGTGTGCTCGGGTGTATGGCTGAACGCCTCCGGACCCGATTTCTTGAAGAAGAAAAGTTGATCGATCTGGTTGTCGGCCCCGATGCGTACCGCGATCTGCCGAATTTGCTGAGAACCACGTTCAGCACGGGTCAGGCCCAAGTCAACGTTCAATTGTCTCGGGAAGAGACTTATGCGGATATCGCACCCGTTCGTTATGCCAGCAACGGCGTTTCAGCGTTCGTTTCGATCATGCGCGGTTGTGACAACATGTGCTCCTTCTGCGTGGTGCCATTCACCCGGGGCCGAGAGAGAAGTCGGCCTGTGACAAGTATTCTGGATGAATGCAGACAGCTCATCGATTCCGGATTCAAGGAAGTCACCGTATTGGGTCAAAACGTGAATTCCTATTCGGTCGGAGAAAACGGGACCGCTGTCAATTTCGCCGAACTGCTTCACCGGATCAGTCTTCTTTCCGATTCACTTAGGATTCGGTACTCGACCAGCCATCCCAAGGATTGCTCGGACGAATTACTCCACGTTCACAACGAACGCCCCAACGTCTGCAATTTCATCCATCTTCCCGTACAGCACGGAAACACGAGCGTGCTCAAGCGAATGCGGCGGACGTATTCCCGGGACGAGTATGTCAGCCTTATAGAACGGGCGAGAATGATTGTGCCCGGTATTTCTCTATCCACTGATATCATCGCCGGATTCTGCGGCGAAACGGATGACGAACATGCGGACACGCTATCTTTAATGAGGGAAATTCGGTACGATCACGCATTTATGTTTATGTATTCGGAGCGTCCCGAGACGTACGCGGCCCGGAAACTCAGCGATGACATTCCCGAGAAGATCAAAAAGAAAAGACTGAGTGACATTATCGCACTCCAGAACGAAATCTCGTTGGAGAACAACCAACAAGAAATTGGGAGCCGGCACACGGTACTTGTGGAGGGTCCGAGCCGACGAAGTGATGAGCAACTCGCGGGTCGAACAGATACCAATAAAATGGTCGTTTTTGATCGCGAGTCATTTTCAGTCGGGGACTATGTAGACGTCCGCATTTCGAGTTGCACGTCCGCGACTTTGAGGGGCGAGGCCATTGCAGGAGCGGAGAAGAACGGTCGAACCGATTCTGAGTCTGCAGGTATCAATGAGTTCAGACAGCCCGTCGCGTACTGAGACAACGACTATCGGATAGACAAGAATTAGATGGATCGAGCTTCAGTTCAGGAGCGTTTCGGAATCATTGGGTCTTCGCTGGCTCTGCGTCACGCGCTGGATCGTGTTCGCCAGGTCGCCGTGACGGATATCACTGTCCTCATCCAGGGTGAAAGCGGTGTGGGCAAGGAATTGTTCGCGGAAGCGCTTCATCAGCTCAGCGCCCGAAGACACAAGCCTATTCTGAATGTCAACTGCGCAGCCATCCCCGAAGGACTTATTGAGTCTGAACTGTTTGGGAATGAGAAAGGCGCCTATACCGGAGCTACGGAGCGAAGGACCGGATATTTTGAAGAAGCCGATGGTTCGACCATTTTCCTTGATGAAATAGGGGAAATGCCTCTTACGGCGCAGGTTCGTCTTCTTCGCGTACTTGAATTGGGAGAATTCAGTCGCGTGGGTTCGTCGTCGGTTCTGAAAACTGATGTTCGCGTGGTGGCCGCAACGAACAAGGATCTTGCTCGTGAGGTGTCCCTTGGACGATTTCGAGAAGACCTCTTTTATCGACTCAGCACCGTCGTCCTTCAGATTCCCCCTCTACGAGAAAGGAAGGAAGATATTCTTCCCATATTTTCGAGTTTCCAGCATCGGTTCACGCAGAAGTACAACTCGACATTAAAACGGCTGGACGACTCGGCAAAAGACATTCTTCTGAAGTATCGATGGCCGGGAAACGCCCGTGAACTTCGAAACGTAGCAGAACAGATGGTGGTTCTCCACAAAGGGGACGTGATTTCGGCCGATGACATCCGGTCCTACCTACGGGGTACGGCCGTCGCGGGATCAGAGCATGGCCTTATGCCTGTCCCGCATGATTCGATGGGAGACGGCGCCGATTCTCGGGAGCGCGAACTCATCTACAGGACGCTCTTAGAGCTGCGAACGGAGGTATACGGGCTCAAAGAAAAAATTATTGAGATGACGGGGCGCCCAAGTGCTTCGTGGGAGAAGCCGGCGGAAGATGAGCCCGGTCGCTACATGATCGTGCGGGATGAGAATCAGGATCAGGTGCCGTCACTCATCGAGGATGCCGCATTTGAGATCGAGAGCGCCGGCGCCGATGACGGTGCGACATCAGAAGGCTCTTCGCACGCCACAGAAAACGGTGAGTTGCCGACTCTGGAAGCTGCGGAACGCAAACTCATCGAAGAGGCGCTTAAGCGATTTGACGGGAATCGGAGGCAGACCGCCGAGGCGCTCGGAATCAGCGAACGGACGCTCTATCGGAAGATCAAGGAATTTGAGGGCGAAGATGCGTAGGGCATCAAATAATTGGTCGAAAACATTTGTCATGGTTCAGACTGTCCTGATCTGGGTTTTCGTGATACTCTTGTCAGGCTGCGGTTATTACAGTTTTTCTGGCGCGACGGTGCCGGATCATATCGGCACAATTGCGATTCCTCAGGTGGAAGACAATAGCATCAGCACGTTCGCCGGACTCGATGAACAGATGACCCAATTGCTGATTCATCGATTTGTACGGCAAACCCGTCTATCTCTCGAACCTCGTGATGAGGTGGCGGATGCGCTTCTCCAGGTAGTAATTACACGATATGTGAACTCTCCCACCTCAGTCAGTGGCGACGAGCGAGCCACTCGAAATCGAGTAACAATTACGGTCAACGTAACATACAATGATCAGGTGGAGGACAAACCATTTCTAAACCGCACATTCTCCAGCTTCGAAGATTACGATCCATTCGACCCGGCGAGTGAAGAGGAGGCGGCTGCCGCTTCTCTCGAGAAAATCGCCGACGATATTTTTACGGCCGCCACTTCGAATTGGTAATTCCACAAGCCACTTAATGAAGGCCGACATTCTGTGCATTTCTTTAGTGAGTTAATCGTCTGGCTCTATGCCGCTTCGATTATCATCCTCTCCATTTACGGGTTAAACCTGCTCGTACTTTCACTGATTCAGGCGTTTCGGGAACTTACTAAAACGGGATTACCGTCGGCAGGAGAGACCGGAGAGCCTCTCGGCCCGGACCCGCCTCACGTAACGATCCAACTCCCGATTTACAACGAGGCACACGTAGTTCGTCGAATAATAGACGCCTGCGCGCGACTTTCGTATCCCCGGCATCGGTTCGAAATCCAGATTCTGGATGACTCCGATGACGAGACCTCAGGAATTATTGCAGATTGTGTGCGGAGGTGGAAGCACGAGGGAATCGATATGGTCCACGTACAGCGAAACTCGCGTGACGGGTTCAAGGCGGGTGCGCTGAAACATGGAACCGCGTTGGCAAAAGGTGATCTGATCGCCATCTTTGACGCTGATTTCGTGCCCCAGACCTCTTTTCTGGAGCAGACTATACCTCACTTTAATGAGCCCAATGTGGGGATGGTGCAAGCCCGATGGGGCCACATCAACGAAGACCACTCGTTACTGACCCGCATCCAGGCTTTTGGTCTCGATGCTCATTTTGCTTTGGAACAGAGGGTCCGATCAGCTACAGATTGCTTTATCAATTTCAACGGCACGGCCGGCGTCTGGAGAAGGACCTGCATTGAAGACGCGGGAGGGTGGTCGAGCGAGACGCTCACGGAAGATCTTGATTTAAGCTACCGAGCTCAGCTTAAAGGATGGAAATTTGTCTACAAACCCGATATCGAAGTACCTGCGGAGTTACCCGTATCGATGAACGCGTTTCGCGATCAGCAATTTCGCTGGACGAAAGGAGCATTACAGACAGCCCGGAAGACCCTCGGACCTCTCTGGAAATCGTCTCATCCACCGCGGGTAAAATGGGAAGGAACGATCCATCTCTCCGCAATCGCCGTTTTCCCGGCCCTTGCGCTGGCCGCACTTTGTCACCCGGCGCTGATTGTTATTCGGGAGTCGGGTCACGGGCCAGGTCCCACTTATTTTGGATTTCTATCCGTGGGAATGATTGGGTTGGTCGGATTTTTTCTCGCCCAGGTAATCGCTCAGCGATCCCTCTACACAGATTGGGCGCATCGTTTATGGAACTTCCCCCTGTTCATGTCCGGTGGGATTGGGATGTCGCTCAACAATTGCCGGGCTTTTCTGGATGTGATCCTCGGCCGTCAGACGGAATTTGTCCGAACACCAAAACACGACGTATTAAGCGAGGTAGGACGCGATCTGTGGCTACAATCTCCCTATACAAAAAACCAGATACCAGTTATCGCCTATGTAGAAGCAATCTTTGCGCTTTATTCCATCATCGGTTTGGGATACATGATCGCCGTAGGAGCATGGACTGCCATTCCGTTTCAGATAGTATTTGCAACGGGTTTCCTGTTCGTATCCGGAACCAATCTGGTTCAGTTCGGTCGGGCTCGTAGTCGACCGGTTGGCTTGGCCTCTGGGCGAGCCATTATGTAATTTGCTTCCTCTTTGTATTCTACGTCGCTCGAACGATGACGGTCTCAGATCTTAGATCTACTGCAGCACTTCTGGAACAGGGTCGTGCTGATGAGGCGAAACGTGTCCTGATTCAGCTCACTGACCTCGATCCAGCCTATGTGGCGGCGCATGTGTTGCTGGCGAAGATTTACGAATCTGAAAAGGAGTTCGTCGATGCTCTAAGGCACTGGAATCGAGCGTATTCGCTTAGTCCGTTGAGCCGGGTAATCGAGACAGGATTGAAGAAGGCCGTGCTTCGGTCCTTGATCACGGAAGAACAGGAAAAAGACGTCGCCCCGGATGATGTGGCTCTTGATGTTCTGATTCAGGAATTGGAATCGGTCCGAATTGTGCCGAATCCAGATGTTTCGGAGATATCGGATGAGGAACTGGAAGACGATATCGAAGACCTGGTCTCTGAAACGTTGGCGCGTATCTACGCCACGCAGAAGTACTACGATGAAGCGCGTCAGGTGTACGAAACACTGGCTCGTCAGAATCCCGATCGTCAACACGAGTTTGAAACGAAAGCGATCGAGATGCAGCATCTGGCCATTGAAAGCGGCTAGGTTGAACAGAATCCCGATGGTATGCCGGACACGGATGGTATGTCGAACCCGTTTCACTCCTTGTTTAATTCGGACGATCGTATCGTCGTAGGCGTTATGTCTGGCACATCGGTTGATGCTGTCGACGTGGCTACGGTGCGGGTTAAGGGCAGTGGGTTGGACCTTCAGTTCGACGTTCTAGGGATGTTTTCATCTCCGTTCGAACCAGAATTGGCAAAGGAGGTCCTGAAGAATTCTGCGCCCGAAACGTCATCAGTCCGATCGGTAACCCTTTTAAACGTCCGACTCGCCCACTCATTTGCACAGGCCATAGGAGAAGCCCTGGAAGCGATCGATCAGTCGATGGATGACGTGGATGCCATCGGATTGCACGGCCAAACCCTGTATCACCAACCTGAGGGTGTGACTGTTGCGGGTCTATCCATTTCCAGTACCCTACAGGTCGGAGATCCTTCCGTTCTCGCCAACCTGATCGGATGCCCGGTCGTAGGCGATTTTCGACTGGCTGACATGGCGCTCGGCGGACAGGGAGCCCCGCTAGTTCCATACTTCGACTACGTCTCTTTTCGTCACGAGACGGAAAGCCGATTGTTACTGAACCTGGGCGGAATCGCCAATTTTACCGTTCTCCCGGCGAACTGCGGTATGAATGACGTGACGGCGTTCGATACGGGTCCGGCGAACATGGTGTTGGACGGCCTATCTAACCAATTGTACGGGGAGAGCTTCGATGAAAACGGATCACATGCGGCAAAGGGAGATGTAGACGAGATATGGCTGTCCGAATTGACTACGCATCCATATTTCGATTCGGTGCCGCCCAAATCGACGGGTCGAGAGCTTTTTTCATCCGACTACACCGATCAATTTATTCGAACCGCCGAGAAACGAGGACTTTCGAAATCGGATATGCTTGCGACGGCATCGGCGCTGACAATTCGATCTATTTTCGAAGCCTACGAAAGATTCGTTGCGCCATCCACGACAGTAGACCGGATAATTGTCTCAGGTGGAGGCGTATACAACGATGTACTTCTGAGCGGCCTTCAGAAAATATTCGGTGGGATCATCGTAGAGACGACGGCCGAGCACGGCCTGGATCCGGGCGCCAAGGAAGCCGTCTGTTTCGCCATTCTTGCTCACGAGACCCTGAACGGAGTCGTAACGAATCTCCCATCGGTTACGGGTGCCCGGCATTCGACG
>SMXL01000152.1 GCA_004356385.1 Bacteroidota bacterium | reverse complement strand
GGAATAGACGTTTCCGTAAAGGTAAATCGCGTGCGGACTGCCATCGTGGTTTTGGATGTCGACGACTTGAGCCCGGTCGACTCGGTAACCTGGGAAGGTCCGACTGTCTTCCCGTATGTGCCCGGACTGCTGAGTTTTCGTGAGATACCCGCTATTTTGCCCGCGCTAGAGCTTCTGAGCCGCATCCCGGATGCCATCATGCTAGATGGACATGGTTTCGCCCATCCGCGACGCTTTGGTTTGGCCTGTCATCTTGGAGTTCTGCTGGACATCCCGTCTCTCGGCGTGGCAAAGTCCAGATTGATCGGGGCGTATCAGGAACCGGGCATGGCGAAAGGGGATTCGTCGCCGCTCACGGACAAAAATGAACTCATTGGTGCGGTGCTTAGGAGCCGGGCCCGTGTGAATCCGGTATTCGTCAGTGTGGGTCACAAAATGGAGCTCAACGACGCTCTGAATTTAACACTTGCGTCTACGAGCCGGTATAAAATCCCGGAGCCCACCCGGCTGGCGCATCATCTTTCCAAGAAGGGAAATTTGGTAATAAGTACTTAATACCTGGCCAGTCTCTTGAGACGCCTCAGCGAGATACGGTCAACGACTTCTTCGATGATATCGCTGTCCAGATCGCGGCCTTCGGCCTCGATCACGATCATAAAGCGCTCGGCAACCATAATCAACGCGCTGTATCGCTTGCCTCGTCCCCGGTTTTCGACTTCTACAAATGCCGGATTCCCGTCGATTTCCGTAGTTTTTTCGAATCCATCTCCAAACTCACGATCGATTTTCGCGTCAATAAAATCCATCCCGAGTGCAGCTACTCCGCTGATTGATCCGAGGTCCACAATCGCAATCGTCATGTCGCTCCGGGCCCCTTCATACTTTCCTTCGATTTTAGAAACGCGAATTCCGAGCACGCTCTTTGACGAACCATCCGTGTCGTAACGCTCCATCCCGGCTACTTTGCGTGGGAGTAGATCGCGCAGCTTGCTATACGGAACCGGTTCAATATCGGAGTCATCCGTCAAGGCCTTGCCGATCTGCTCGAGCGCCGAGCTCAGATCCTGCATGGCCAATTCGAAACCTTTGTCGCTGTCTCTGAGCTCCTCTTGAATCTTCCGGGCCGATTCGTACATCCTTGACCGAAGTCGTTCGAGTTCCTCTTTCGTGACCGAATCATCGTCTTCAAAATCTTCCAGTTCGTCCCGAATGGCTTCCTCAGCTTGTTGCAATCTTTCCTCCAATCTCTCCCGCGTTCGTTGGAGATCTTCTTCGACCTCTTCAATTTGATCACGGATCTCCTCGGAAATGCTTTCGCTGTCGTATTCGCCAGAGTCGTCGCAGGCGCTCACGATGAATGCGAGGAAAAGAAGGAAAAAAAGTACTGATGCTAGTCTCATAGTTCTCTCTTCTCGGGCATGCCGAAATATGGGCTAAAGAAGTTTTTCGGGTATCGCCACACTACGAGTTAAAATCAAAAAGGTGACACCGCTGCATAAAGCTACGCTGACCGAGAACACTTTGTACGAGACCACAAGATTACATATTGCGTCGATATTGACCACCGACATCAAATAAAGCGTGTGTAATCTGACCAAGCGAACAAGTGCAAACGGCGTCCATCATCGATTCGAAGGTATTCTCGCCAGACCTGGCTACGGATTGAAGCCGAGCGAGCGCTGAATCGCTCTCATCGGCGTGCGCGGACCGAAATTCTTCCACGTGCTTAATCTGTCTTTCTTTTTCCTCTCGGGTAGAACGCATCAGGGCAAGGGGCTCGTCAGAATCTGACTCGGAATCCGATCCCAGGAACGTATTTACACCGATCATCGGCAGTTCACCCGAGTGCTTTTTATGTTCGTAGAGCAGGCTCTCCTCCTGGATTTTTCCTCGCTGATACATGGTCTCCATCGCCCCAAGGACTCCGCCCCGGTCATTCAGGCGATCGAATTCAGCCAGGACGGCGTCTTCGACCAGATCCGTTAAATCGTCTATGATGTACGAGCCCTGGAGCGGATTTTCGTTATTGGCCAGACCCAATTCTCGGTTGATAATGAGCTGAATCGCAATGGCCCGGCGAACACTTTCTTCTGTCGGAGTCGTGATGGCCTCGTCGTAGGCGTTGGTGTGAAGCGAATTACAATTATCATAGACGGCCAGAAGCGCCTGGAGTGTGGTCCGAATGTCGTTGAACTGAATTTCCTTGGCGTGAAGACTTCGTCCTGAGGTTTGAATGTGATACTTGAGCTTCTGGCTCCGTTCATTGGCACCGTATCGATCTCGCATGGCGATCGACCAGATACGCCTCGCAACCCGGCCTATCACCGTGTATTCGGGATCCATTCCGTTCGAGAAGAAGAACGAGAGATTCGGAGCGAAGTCGTCAATGTTCATCCCACGAGCCAGGTAATACTCTACATACGTAAACCCGTTGGAGAGCGTAAACGCCAGTTGAGAGATCGGATTGGCTCCCGCTTCGGCGATGTGGTACCCAGAAATGGAAACCGAATAGAAATTTCGAACTCCGTTGTCTACGAAATACTGCTGTACGTCGCCCATCATTCGGAGGGCAAATTCCGTTGAGAAAATGCAGGTGTTCTGGGCTTGGTCTTCTTTGAGAATATCTGCTTGCACGGTTCCTCTCACCGCGGTCAGGGCATGATGACGAATCCGTTCGTATTCCTCGCTACCGAGAAACCCCCATTTAACCAGTTGACTAGCGTGAGTCCCCATGAGTCCGAGTCCAGAGCCATCGTGTGTCTGCGGCAGTCCAGATTCAGGACCGTTCGGGCCGTACGGTTCATAACGCGGCCGGGTCTTGCCCAGCCTCTCTTCGATTTCAGATGAAACGTTATCCCAATTCCCGGAAGCTCGGAGATGTTTTTCAACCTGTTGATCGATCGCTGTATTGAGAAACATGGCCAGGATCATTGGTGCGGGGCCGTTGATCGTCATGGAAACGCTGGTGGCCGGATCGCACAAATCAAATCCAGAATACAGACGCTTCATGTCGTCCAGTGTACAGATGGATACCCCCGCATTTCCCACTTTGCCATAAATGTCGGGTCGTCTATGCGGATCGAACCCGTAGAGGGTGACCGAATCAAAAGCTGTGGAAAGACGCTTCGCCGGCGTGTCTTCAGAGACCAGATGGAATCGCAAGTTGGTCCGCTCGGCGCTTCCTTCACCGGCAAACATTCGAGTCGGGTCTTCGCCTTCTCTCTTGAACGGGAATACGCCCGCCGTAAACGGAAACTTGCCGGGGGCGTTTTCGAGGAGGCCAAATCGAAGGCGATCTGCTGCACTCTTCGTGCGCGGGAGCGATACGCGCGGGATCTGCAATCCTGATAGCGACTCCGAGACCAACGGGACGACGAAATCTTTTCCCCGAACCACATAGGTGAAGGATTCGGCACCGTACTGCTCGATCATGGCGTCCCACGAGTCCAGGATGGTCTTCGAGTTTGGTTCTAGCGCTTCCCAACGCTCGGTCTTTAGTCCTGTGAGGGTCGCAATCGCCTTTTCGGTTTCCGGGGCTGCGTTCAGCAGGTCCAGCGAGATGGCAAGCGCATCCCACTTTCGAGCGATATCGATCTGCTGTTCAGCGTTCTCCCGGTAATCTCTACACGTCAAGGATATCGCTCCCAGATAGTCCTGTCTCCTCGCCGGAATCAGTGCTTCCTCTTTGGCAGCAGTACCCGAATTCTCGGTATTGGCAGATAAGTTCGATGTGCGTCCAAACTCAAAATCCTCATTCAGACGTTCCAAAAGCCCCAGATAGAGTTCGGTCACGCCTGGATCGTTAAAATGAGAAGCCATGGTCGGGAAGACGGGCATCGCTTCGGGACTCGATTCAAAGTCCTCCCGATTCCGCTGCATCTGTTTTCTGACGTCGCGAAGCGCATCTTCGCTTCCCCTTTTTTCAAACTTATTGATCGCAATGAAATCTGCAACGTCCAGCATTCCGATCTTTTCGAGCTGAGTCGGAGCTCCGAATTCCTGTGTCATGACATAGATCGACAAATCCGTCAAGTCCGCGATTTCCGTATCGCTCTGTCCGATTCCAGCCGTCTCAAGGATGATCAAGTCAAATCCAGCGATACGGCAGACGTCTATACTTTCTCTCAGGGCTCGTGATGTGGCTCGGTTGGCCTCGCGTGTCGCAAACGAGCGCATGAAAACGCGCTGGCCTTCTTCGCCGAAGATCGCGTTCATTCGGATCCGGTCCCCTAGTAAAGCACCTCCGGTTTTGGGGCGAGTCGGGTCGACTGAGAGGACTGCTATGTGGATGTCGTCAAAATCCAACAGGAATCGACGAACCAATTCGTCTGTGAGCGTGGATTTACCTGCGCCTCCTGTCCCGGTGATGCCGACTGCAGGAATGATTCTCTGCGCATCAGGATCGGAAGCACCGTCCCCGCCCGAGGCCGTCGCGATTCCGTTCGAACCGGCTTCCACCAGTGTCAATTCGCGGGCGAGCTGTCCAACCGTGGCCGTCGTAACCCCTGCAGGTTTTTCGGCTGAAGCCTTCCCGGCCACCGCCTCGTCTGTCGTCGAGAAATCGCACTCTTTGAGCATCACCTGAATCATCCCCTTCAGGCCCAGATCCATTCCGTCGTCAGGCGAAAAAATTCGCGTGATACCGTACGCCTGAAGCTCAGCAATCTCATCGGGTATAATTACGCCCCCGCCTCCTCCAAAAACCTTTATGTGTCCCGCGCCCTGTTCTTCCAACAAGTCGTGCATGTACTTGAAGAACTCCATATGCCCGCCCTGATAGGACGAGACCGCGATTCCCTGGGCGTCCTCCTGAATGGCCGTATCTACGATTTCCTTGACCGAGCGGTTGTGTCCAAGATGGATGACCTCGGCCCCGCCGGCTTGTAAAATGCGCCGCATGATATTGATCGCAGCGTCATGCCCGTCGAAAAGACTGGCTGCCGTTACGAAGCGTATCGCGTGCGTGGGCTTGTAGTCCTTTTGTTCCATTTAGTAGAGAAATGAGTCGCAATGGGACATTTCTGCCCAGTTCTTTTGCTCGATTTCCAGAGAATACGGTTAGAACGCGACTTTTATCGTCAGGTTTGCGCCACGATCCGATTTCCTCGAGAGACTACATCAAAGGCTCGGCTGCCACAGCTAGCATATAGTCGTCTTGTTGCTCGAAGAGAACTTCCCAGCAGAATCCTTCATCCTCTTTTACATTCGCCTGCCCCTCGTCGTACGAGACATCCAGCCGGACCGTTTTTGGCGACCGAAGAAGTCCAGTACCCATCGCTTTCAGTACGGCTTCTTTCATCGTCCAACAGAGGAAAAGTCGATGATGATTCGGTACGGGGAGGGCGTTCACATGATCAAATTCGTCCTCGTGTAAGACAAACCGGAGAAGCGACTCCGGTTTGTCAACGATTTGTTCAATATCAATGCCAACCCGGCGTTTGGAGGCGATGGCGACGGCCCGGTCTCCACTGTGGGCGATCGATACATGAAAAGGGGTGTTCGGAGCGACAACGCGACCGTTGTTCAAAATGTCGAGTTCAATTTCTGCCGGCGCGGCTCCGGTTAAATCTCCCAACAGCATTCGAAGTGCGGCACGACCCAGAAGAAAAGATCGTTTCCTCGACTCGGCTTTCATGAGGCCACGACGCTCGACTTCCACGGCCGACAGGAAGCTGCCCCAGCGAGCCACTTCACCCAAATCATACTTGAGCTGATAGAAGTGAATATCGCCAGGAAGTTGCACGGGTACTCCAGATCTTCTAAAAAATGGCTATTACGCCCGTCAAAGCTCTGATTAGCCAGCCTGGTCGAAATTATTTGCGACCTCTTCCCAGTTAACCAAATTCCAGAACGCAGAAACATAGTCCGGACGCCTGTTCTGGTAGTTCAGATAGTAGGCGTGCTCCCAGACGTCGAGTCCCACCAACGGCGTATCTCCCTGCATAAAAGGACTGTCCTGGTTGGCCGTCGAGTACACCTGTAAATCTCCACTCGCCGTACGAACGAGCCATGCCCACCCGCTTCCGAATCGCGTACCGGCCGCCGTCGAAAACGAACTTTTGAAGTCTTCCAGTGAACCAAATGCCTCATCGATGGCACCGGCCAAATTGCCCGAGGGTGAGCCTCCGCCGTTTGGAGACATGATTCTCCAGAACAGACTGTGATTGGAGTGTCCACCACCGTTGTTTTTGACCGCGGTTTTTATCGCTTCAGGAACACTGTTAATCTCGCGCAACAACTTCTCGACATTCCTTTCAGCGAGATCTCCCTGGTCTTCAAGTGCAGCGTTGAGATTGTTTACATATCCCTGATGATGTTTTCCATGATGAATTTCCATGGTCCGCGCATCGATGTGCGGCTCCAGAGCATCATAGGCGTAGGGCAGGTCAGGTAATGTGTGTGACATGAGATCCGGGTTGTAGTGGTGAAAGTGGTTCGCTCAGATTATCTGGTGTTCATTTTTCAATTCTGTAGACAAGGGGTTCATCCTAAGGCAATGTGGCCAACATGTTTCCATCGAAAAATGAAGCCGTCACGTCCAGGATCGTGGGTACGATTCCGAGCACGATGAGCATAATGACGCAGAGTACGATCACCGCCGCTGACATTCCAGGTACGTCGAACGTCGTATTGTCGGTGGCCACATCCGGGTCGGATTCCTTCATAAAAAAGACGACCAGGACCCTCAAGTAATAATATGCCGAAACAGCGCTCGAAAGCACGCCCACGATGGCCAACCAGATGAGCCCAGAATGAATCGCCGGGCCGAAAACAGCCACTTTCCCGAAGAATCCTCCCAACGGAGGAAAACCAGCCAGTCCAAACATGAAGAATACCATGCACCAAGCCAGGAGCGGCTTTTTGTACCCGATTCCAGCAAGTGAATCTAGGGTTTGCTCGCTCCCCTGGGTACTGTCCCACTCGAAGAGGGCAATCACGCCGAACGCGCCAATGTTCATTACTGAGTAAACCAGCAGATAAAAGAGTGCCCCCGAATATCCCTCCGGACTTCCGGCTGCCAGGCCGACAAGCACATACCCGGCATGAGCGATAGAAGAATAAGCCAACATCCGCTTCACATTCGTTTGCGCGATGGCGATCACGTTTCCGACAACCATCGTGAGCAGGGCGATGATCGCGAGAACTCCACTCCACTCAGAAGAAGGAAGGGCGAGGTAGAGCACCAGAATGAGCGACGCAAAGGCGGCGGATTTTGACGCCGTCGACATATAGCCTACGATCGGTGTAGGTGCGCCTTGATATACGTCCGGTGTCCACATGTGAAACGGTACCGCGCCCACCTTAAACAGGAGGCCCACCATGAGCAAGGCGACGCCGGACCAGAACATGATGTGATTGTTGCCGATAGCGCCCCGCATTTCGGGCAGATACATGGTCCCGGTGGCCCCATATAGCAACGCAATTCCATACAACAAGAAACCGGTCGCGAACGCCCCCAGAATGAAGTACTTCAAAGCGCTTTCAGTGGCCCCCTTGTTCGTCCGAACGAGCCCGGTGAGGATGTAAAGGCAGATAGACATGGTCTCCAATCCAATAAAAATCGTGACCAGACTGTTGGCTGAGCCGAGCACGATCATGCCTGTCGTTGCAAACAGAATCAGTGCGTACACTTCCGCAATATGATGGTCGATCCGCTCGAGATAAGGTCGAACCAGAATGACCGTCAGCAAGCCGCTCCCGAAAATCAAGGCATTGACGAACGAGGCCATTCCTCCAATTCTGAGCAGATCGTAGTACGCTGTACCTGATGCGCTACCGATTTGGGCGATTTCCACGACGAGTCCAGTCGCCATGGTCGCTGCGATAATCCAGGGAATAGTCGGGTGATTTCTCCTGAACGCATCCAGGACGACAATGACCAGGCCTACCACCATGGTCAGTAAGAAGGGTACGGTGGCTACAAGATCGGCTCCAAGAGAAGAGAACGACTGCGTTAGATCCATGAAATGAAAATCGAATAAAATACTTGGTTGATCAGGTCCACGCGAATTGTTCGATGGCGCTGGCGAGCTCTATGTCCATTTCGGTCACTCGATTGCCCGCGTCATGCGTAGACAAAGTGACATCGACCCGGTTGTAGACGTTCAGGAGTTCGGGGTGATGGTCGAGCGATTCCGCCTCGAACGATACACGAACTATGAAACTGATCGCTTCTTTGAAAGAGGAGAACTGAAATCGTTTTTTAATGCAATCGTTTTCCCACGTCCACTCCGAGAGGTCGGCGAGCGCGAGTTCGATTGCTTCTGAGTTAAGAGGTTCGCGTTTTGGCATAACAGTTATAAGATCCAACCACTGAAAAAGACGATGAATACGACAAGATAGATCGGAAGCAGAATTGGAATGGCATACTTGAATATGTATCCCATAAACGAAGGTGTCTCAACTCCGTTTGCTTCTGCGATCGCTTTTACCATGAAATTTGGTGCATTCCCGATGTAAGAAAGTGCTCCGAAAAAGACTGCTGCAACCGATATGGCCTGCAGCACCACTGCGGACGATGATCCTCCCTCGACAACGCCTTCTGCAAACGTGACTACATCCGCGGGCGAATTTACGTCCATATTGAATTTACCCATCGCCGCAGCCATGAAATTGAGGTACGTAGGGGCATTGTCCAATATCCCCGAAAGCGCGCCCGTTCCCCAATAGAACATCCCTACCGTCAAGGATTCAGAATTTTGCTGGGCGAAATTGGCGATGAGCTGAAGCGCCGGCTGCATGGTCGCAAATATCCCGAGAAATAGCCAACCCACTTCTCGGATGGGTTCAAAGTTGAATTCGTTCTTGGCGAGTGCATCCTTGTCTGCAGTTACGAACGCAAGGCCGGCGACGGAAAACATGATGATCTCGCGGATTCCGAAAGGGATACCGAACATTTCGCTGAGATTCGGAACCCACTCGAAAACATTTGGATCGATGAACACGGACGCGATAATAATTGCGACCCAGATAAAACTCTTGGCGCCCTGAACGCGAATCATCGGCTCGTTGGAATCTACTTCTCTTCCCGCATCGGTATTTCGTTTATCGAATACGTAGAAGACTGCGAGAATCATCAGGGTGGTCGGGAGCCAGATGTACCAGACATTGGCCAGTGTCCAGAAGAACGGAACGCCCCGTAGGAATCCAAGAAAAAGGGGCGGGTCACCGATGGGCGTGAGTGCGCCACCGACGTTGGCGACAAGGAATATGAAAAAGACGATGTGGTACGCCTTCAATCGACCCTGATTCAAACGCATGAAAGAGCGAATGAAGAGCATGGCCGCACCTGTCGTTGCAATCACATTGGCAATGACCGAGGCGACCAACAGCAAGATGACGTTGTTTCGCGGCGATCCTTTCAGATTCAGGGACAGGAAGACGCCGCTCGCCGCGACAAAGAGAGAGGCAACGAGAGCAATAAACGAAAGGTATTCGGACGCTGCATGCTCAATCGGAGTAATGGTGTCCAGCACAAAGATGTAATAGGCTGCGACGATAAGTCCGAGCCCTACAGCGTACTTCGGGTAGTGTCGATGCCAATGATGGGCATAAAACAGTGGCCCCGTGGCAATCATAATTAGAATGGCTACGAAGGGAAGAACGAGCCAGATCGGGGGCAATGGGCCGTGTTCGTCGTGACTCTCCGCGGCTTGACCGTGATCCGCCTCCTCCGTGTGATCTGCTTCTCGCTGATGATCCTCATCCTGAGCTTCATCGGTGACCTGCGTCGTTGAGTCCGGAGGAGTCTGCTCCTGAGACAGCGCAGGTCGAACGAGCACAAACACGGCGATTAAACTAATCGCACCAAGTCTGAGCCATAATTGCGACGCTGCCTTCATGAGAAGTAGTTCTGACCTCCGTTAGTCGAGCTCGCCGCTCGATTCGATATCGGACACGTCGAATTCCGGCAACTCTGAATACTGATGCTCTATGTCCAGAGAAGATTCAGACTCGGCCGCAGCTCTCTTCGTTTCGATCAATTCCAGGAGGTCGCGTACGGCGGGTTCGCTTTTCTCGAGAAATGGATTCGGGGCGAACCCAAGTATAATCATTAGGAGTACCAGAGGCACTAGAAGTCCGATTTCTCT
>SMXL01000151.1 GCA_004356385.1 Bacteroidota bacterium | reverse complement strand
TACGAGCTCGGCTACAACCATTGAAAACCATGAATATCATTTTTTCCAGCCGTGTCCGACAAATACTTTTCCTCGTTATGCTTCCGACATTGTTTGGATGCGATTTACTCGGCTCCGATGACGCTTCGGAGTTTGTGACGAGTGCCGTCATCGTAGCAAATGGAGGAAATTTCGGCGACCAGAACGGCACGATTACGACCTACGATCCGATGACAGGTTCTGTGAGCCACAGCCCTCCTCTGAACGGTTTTCTACAAAGTATTACCGTACACGAAGGGCTACTGTATGCGCTTTTGAATACATTTTCAATGGGTCGGATCGATGTACTGAGCTTGTCGAGCATGTCTACGATTTCGCAGATCAACAATCTACCGGCTCCGCGGGCGATGATCGTACATGAAGGACTGGCTTACATCACAAATTTACAGTTCGGTGTTCCTGGTTCGGTTGTCCCGGTAGCATTAGCCTCCAATCAAATACGTTCGGCCATTGCAGTTGGTGAGATCCCAGAGGGAATCTCCGAGATAAATGGGAAAATCTTCGTTGCCAACAACGGCAATCTTGGGAGCGGGAGGGCCCTGTCGGTGTTCAGACCTGGAGAAGAGACAGCGAAGTTTCTCGACGTCGAATGTGACGGCCCCAGGGATCTCTTTCCAGATAACGATGGAGAGATGGCCATTCTGTGTACGGGGAAAACGATTTATAACGAAGATTTTACTGAAATCGTTTTGGTCACCAACGGGGCGATTCTCTTCCTCGATGTGCAGAGTGAAGAAATCGTATCCCGGATCGACCTGAATACGCAACTTGGTGCCACAAACGGTACGACGGCTGGCTATTTCGATACCCGGTCAGGAGAACTGTACGCCATCAGCGGCGAAGCGAACACGATATATCGTATTGATACTTCTACGAATTCGCTGGAGACGACCATGCAGATTGAACCCGCAGGTGGATTGATCGGGATTTCCGGAATAGCGTATGATCCGGTCTCAGAGCTGCTATATGTTGGAAGATTTCCGAAGAGTAGCGGTGGTTCGTTCCCCGATTTTACGGCTGCGGGATCTGTGGTGATTTTGGATCGGGGAGGCGTAGAGCAATCCAGGTTTGAAGTAGGCCCTGCGCCCTCACAAATCATTCTTCTCACGGATGAGGCCGAATAGCGGTCGATTGAAAGGATGGGGACGCCGTATTATCGAACCGGAGACCGCTTGATGTACACGCGCTCCATTCCTACTCACGGGTACTGCACGTACCGATTTTCGAAGTCTGGATAGTGATGGCTTTTTAAAATCGTTACAACTGCTCGCAGTGGTTGGATTCTTCGCTTGCGGTTCCGACTCCGAATTCAGAGTCGTAGCGTACGTTGGACGCGCAAAGTGGACATCCTGTCTCCAGGAAGAGTCCGAGGCTCGTAGCGGTTGCACCGCAGGATCGAAGGGCTCGCCAACTATTCCAAGAACTTGGCAAAAAATAGACGGGCCTTCTTGAAAATGTGTGGGTTGCGCCATTTATTTACTGCCGTCCAATAGCCCGATCAAGTATTGCTATGAATCAACGAATCAGTATCTCTCGACCCATTCGCGCCGCGGGCTGGATCTCATTGTTGGTTTTCTTGAGCTCGTGTCAGCCGCCCGCCCGTACGAACGTCGTTCTTCTTATTGTCGACGATTTGGGTTGGGCAGATACGGGTGTATACGGTAGTTCGTTCTACGAAACGCCGAATATTGATGAGCTAGCCGAAAGGGGAATTCGATTTATTAATTTTTACGCCGCCAGCCCTGTTTGCTCTCCTACGAGGGCAAGCATCATGACGGGGAAACACCCGGCACGAGTTAAGATCACCAACTGGATTGGCGGTGAACAGAAGGGTCAGCTCCTACAGGCAACGTACGGGCGCCATCTTCCGCTCGAGGAAGTCACGTTTGCCGAGCGATTCCAGGCGGCAGGATACACGACGGCCTTCCTCGGAAAGTGGCATCTGGGGTCCGATGGATATCTTCCGGAAGATCAAGGATTTGATCTCAACATTGGCGGCCACGATGCGGGCCAACCGGGCTCGTATTTCTATCCGTACGAACACCCGAACAATGACTATTGGGACGTGCCGGGATTGGGCGGTGGCAAGAAGGGAGAGTACCTAACGGACCGGCTCACCGACGAAAGTATTGCGTTTATAAAAGATCACGTGGACGATCCATTTCTTCTGGTTCTCTCGTACTACAACGTTCATACACCGCTCCAGGCAAAGGAAGAATTGATCGAAAAGTACAAACAGAAAGCGGCCTCGTTAAAGCCGTGCGCGGATGAATCATTTACGCCGGAAAGCGATCGATCAGTAACCCGAAGATGCCAGGATCATCCAGTCTACGCAGCGATGGTGCAGAGCACGGACGAGAGTTTGGGTCGTATTCGAGCGGAACTGGAGCGGCTCGGAATTTCGGATCGTACTGCGATCGTATTCGTTTCTGACAACGGAGGGTTGAGCACCCTGAGTGCCGGACGTATGTCAATGCCGACGTCCAACCATCCTCTTCGGGCGGGCAAAGGTTGGCTCTATGAGGGGGGAATTCGAGTCCCATTCATGATACTTTGGCCCGGAATGACGGAGCCGGGAGCCGTTCGGTATTCACCCGCGACGACCATGGATATCGCGCCCACCATTGAGGAAATGGCTGGTCTTCCGCCTCGAGAACTGAGCGCCAGAGATGGCGTGAGCCTCGTGGCTCTAGTCAAAAGCGACTCGAACGATGTAAACCGTTCTCTTTTCTGGCATTTTCCACACTATCACGGATCAGGAAACCGGCCGTCAGGCGCCGTTTTAGATGGCCGATACAAACTTGTCGAGTGGTTGGAGGACGGAAGCCTGGAGTTGTTCGATCTGGAATCAGACCCTAGTGAATTGAACAATATCGCTTTGTTCGAGCCTTCGACCACTGAGCGTCTCAGGCAATTGCTTCACGATTGGAGAGAAGGTGTCGATGCTGAAATGCCAACTCCGAATCCGGATTGGTTGGTTGAATAGCTGTCGGAGGACCAGGCCTTGTAAGCAGGTCCTAACTATCATAGAGCTGTCTTATTTCATTCAATCGATGTTGAATGTCTTCTTCCGTCAGCCACCGCCCTTTGACCATCACGCCAGCGCGGTTGGAAATATTATTCACGCTTTCGAGGGGATTGGCGTTCAGCAACAACAGATCTGCACGCTGACCTATCTGGATCGTTCCGAAGTCGTCTTCATTGCTGAAATACTGGCCTACATTGGCGGATCCCGATTTGAGAACCTCGTACGGAGACATACCTGATTCTACCATTTTCTCCATTTCTCGATGCAGAGAAAACCCTGGAACGCTGAACTGCTGAGGAGCATCCGTTCCCATTAGAATCCCGACACCACCTTTGTGCAGCTCAAATAAAATTCGCATTCTCGCGTCAGCGATGCGGTTCATATATACCGGATCAAAATTGGTATTTCCGACTCGCTGCTCGAACGCATTTACCCATCCCTGAACAGAGCGGGGGGACACATACTGTAATTCAGGATAATCTTGCATGGCCTCGAGGTTTCCCACCCCAAGAATGGTTTCCCACAATACCATGGTCGGTACGACCCAGGCTCCCGCATCTTTCGATCTTGTCACGATATCGCTGAGTCTGTATTCGTCGATATACCCTGCGTCGTCAACCACGTATTCGATATAGCCATCAAGGTGATCGAACGTTTCCTGACCCATCTCAATGGCGTGTGCCAGTCCCACATCTGCGGGAACGTGACCGCCGAACCGGATTCCGAGTTCGTGGGCGGTTTCGGCCATCGCGTCATACTCTTCCAATGTCAAACCGGGATGGATTTTGAGCAGATCCCAGCCTTCGCTGACCTGCGCACGAACCCTCTGAATCGCCTGCTCGGGCGAGTTGACTGAATTCCCGCTAAAACTGGGTCCTGCGAGGTAGAGGTTTGGGGAAATAATCTCCCCGTTAAACGCTCTTTCCTTCAATTCCAGCTGATTTTCGTATCCCAACATCCCTCTAACGGTCGTGATTCCGTTCGCCACATACAGAAACAGAACGTTCTCTATGTTTTGGGCCGATTGCGTGGGCGGGGGAATGTGACCGTGCATCTCTGAGAGACCGGGAATCAGATATCTTCCGTTTCCGTCGATTCGCTCTGCGGAACTCGGAATTTGAATGTCGGCAACCGGACCGATTGCTACTATGCGATCTCCCTCAATGATGACGGTTTGATTCGTCAGAACGTGTTCTCCCGTCATCGGGATCACGGTTACATTGACAAACGCATAAACATCCTGCCGAATACTTCCATTCTCATGATCGAACCCTGGCGAAAAAAGAAGAGTGGCGGCGAGAAGGAGTTGAAAAATGGTCTCGAGCATAGTAGAAAACCGTAGTAGTCGGTATAGAGGAGAATAAAATTATTACGACAACTGGGGCCAGGGGGTTCGCCGGCATCGTGAATTGCCTTGCATGTGTATACAGCTCCTTCTTTTACTCAGGAACGATTCGACCTTGGCAGTCGATTTTTTCACCCGGTTGTGGTCGAATCTGTGGCCCACTGCTCACCGGAAGAGGAGGATCACAATCCTTGGGAAGGAAATGGGTATGACTCCCGTGGGGGACTTCGTAATAGGATCGTTTGTCAAAAACACCCATCGAGTCCACCAGAACCAGAGCGATAAATAGTCCTATTAAAATGAAAATCACCCATCGAACGCGAATTTTTGAAGCCATTGATGCTCTTAGGTTTGGTGTGCTTTTGTCATATATATAGATAAACCGACGACAGACATTTCAAAATTATAAGAACGAATCGGCAATATTGGGAGCAGAAATGTTGCTGACTCGTATTTTCCACCGTTTCTGAATATCCCACATCGTTTTGTGCCTAGAATCCGACCCCGACATTTGAAATTCCTCGGTACGATGGTGCTGCTTCAGGCGGTTCTTCTCGGGCTATCGGTGGATGACACGACGGTCCTGGCTCAACGAGCCAGTGTAAGTGGACTTGTCACGAGTGCCGATTCAGGAGATTTGATGGTGGGAGCAACGATTGTACTCGACGGCCTGGACGGAGAACGAAGAGCCGTGGCGACCGGAATCGAGGGTTTGTTTCGTTTCAGCAGAGTTCGTCCAGGGACTCACGTTCTTACGGTTTCCTTCGTCGGATTTACACCGTGGGTCGACACGCTTCAGGTTGCCCCTGCCACAGACCAGTTTTTGGAAATAGAACTTATTGAAGACGAGACTGAACTCGGTGAACTGGTTGTGGAGACGGTTCGAACGGCGGCCGATCGATATATAGCAGGGTTGGAAACCATAACGCCGAGCGCTCTGTCTCGGATTCCAATGCCCGATGTGACGTACGATCTAGCCGGTTATCTTTTAACCCTTCCTGGATTCGTCTCCGCGGGCGACCGAGGCGGTCAATTGTTCGTTCGAGGGGGAACACCGACACAAAACCTCGTGCTCCTCGACGGTATTCCCATCTATCAGCCCTTCCACATCGTCGGATTTTACTCGGCATTTCCGGCAGATATTATTTCCTATGCAGACGTGTATGCAGGCGGATTTGGTGCCCGATACGGGGGTCGTATTTCATCGGTCATCGATATCGTTTCCGTGAACGGCAATAAGAAAAAAGTAACGGGTGCGGCAACCATAGCTCCGTTTGTAACCAGTCTTCGCGTCGAATTGCCCATTTCTAAGGATGCTGTATCGCTCACCGTTTCGTGGCGAGAATCGGTAATTGAAAAGGTTGCCCCCCATTTATTGGGGCAGGAACTCCCGTTTCACTTCGGCGATTTATTTGTAAAATTGCATGGGTATATGACGCCCACAAGTTCGGTTTCCTTCACCGGTCTACGGACCTTCGACGAAGGAAACGTTTTGTCGCTGGAAACCGCAAAGGATTTGGACGTCCGTTCGTCATCCTGGAAAAACGAGGGATACGGGATACGCTATTTATTCTTGCCCCCGGATTATCCTGCGATGTTTGAATTCGCTATTCATTATAGTGGAATGGAGAGCGAGTTTCGTCTGACGGAGGAAGAGTTCAGATCCTCGAAGGTCCAAAGCTTTGCATTGAACATGCAGTTTCATTACCTGTTGGGCGATACGCAGTTACATTATGGTATTTTTGCGAATACACACATTTTCGATTACCGCCTCGGGGCAAACCAAAGGGCTCAGCGCTCCTCGGTCACAAGCGGCGGAGGCTTTGCGGATACGCGGTTCATCCTAAAAAAAGTGCTTCGTATCGAACCGGGCGTTCGATTTGAGTCTTTTTCACACGGAACATCCATGTCCGTTGGCCCGCGTCTTCGCGCAATATTACTGCCATGGGGCTCCAGGAGTCGACATCAGTTCAGTGCTGCCTGGGGACGATATCATCAGCAGATCGTCGGTCTGAATAACGAGCAGGACGTATCAGAAGTATTTACGATCTGGGCGTCATCTCCTCAAGCGAAGGCCGTACCGGAGGCTACCCATCTTATTGCTGGATGGAAAGGTCGAATCTTCCCGTGGTTGGAGCTGTCGGCGGAGGGATATCGGAAATGGATGAAAAACCTGGCTTTCCCGATTTTTTCTGAATCAGTGAACGGGACGACTCGCTTCACTCGAGTTGAAGGGGACGCCCGGGGCCTGGATCTCAAGCTGGATGTCAGTCTTCTGTCGTTTTACATGGGAGCCAGTTACGGTTTGGCGGAAGTAAAGTACACGCGTGAACTTGGGGTGGGAAGGACGATTCTCATTCCTGGTGTGGTTACGACAGCCTCCGTTCAAGAGGATGCACGAACGTTTTTCCCTCCGCATGACAGACGACATCAAATGAACGTAGTTACGCAGTATGAGTGGGGTCAAAATAAACTGAGCATGCGGTGGCAGTTTGGATCGGGTTTACCCTTTACCAAGGTAAACGGTTACTATGAATCTCTCGACACCGACAAACTCACTTCTTCCCAGGGTCTTACGCAAACGGGGTCTACATATGTCTCACGATCGACGCTTTATGGCGACAGACTTCCCAATTATCATCGTTTCGATGTTTCGTACGAACGACGATTCACATTCGAGCGAGTTCATGCGACTCTTCAGCTGGGAGTGATCAACGTGATGAATCGAGAGAATATTTTTTCTTATAACATTTTTACGGGCGACAGGGTGAATCAGCTCCCTTTAATTCCGTCGTTAGGACTGAAAATCGAACTCGAATAGGTGAAGCGACAGAATCAAATATCGTTGATACTCGGTGCGTGGTGCATGGCGCTTCTAGCGATTCTCGGGTGCGAAAACGTGATTTCCCCGCTCACGGATGATGCGGAGAATGTTTTCGCCATCCACGGATTCCTTGATATGGCAGCGGATACGCAGTTTGTTCGTGTCAGTGCTTTGCGCTCAGCCGTACTTGCGGAGAAGCCAGGACTGGAAAACGTGCACGTCCAGTCGGTTGACGAGAGCACCATGGAGGTCGCAGCGTGGTCGGATTTGGTCATCGAGCTCCAAGACGGAACAGAGGGGGTCTTGTACTATAGTTTATTCAAGCCGGTGAGTGACAGGACCTACGAGTTGCAGATCCTCAAAGACGGGATTCTCGTGGCCACGGCCAGAACCACACTACCGAAAAACCCCCCGTACTTTGCAGGTGTCCCGACCGGAGATACACTTCAATTTATTCAGACCATTGTCGTTGAAGGGATTGCAGGGAGGCCCTTCGAAATTGCCGTTCAATATGAAGTTAGCCGTCCTGATGAAACCCCAACGGAAACGGTGCTCATCGAATACGATCAGGACGGTTCCAATACGCTGGGTGGATGGCAATTCGATGTATTTCTCAAGCGAGATCAGTTCAGCGTACTGCGCGAAGTTGATTGGCCGTTATTTGGTCCACAATTGGAATTACGTCGTGTGAGCGCTTTTATTTCTCTTAAAAGCGCGGAGTGGGTCAACGCCAAGAGCCCAAACAATTTTGAAAATGCACATGGGTTTTTTGGCTCTGTCGGTAGATTCGAGTTGCCGTGGATACTTCCTCCGGACGCTGTTGGAACGTTAGGATTTATCGATAAGCAGGACCCACTTTAACAGGTCCTTTCTATTGGGCACGTCCATCTGATCACGTCGATTTGACTCGCATTTCGAACTTTTTCACTCCGAATCCCGTTATCAGAGCCGAATCATCAATGTGATGGCCAGGGCTTGTCCCCGAGCCCGGTTTTTACCGTTCTGAAGAGATCAGTTATGCACGAACCAGATATTTGGAGAAATGGCGAATTTGTCCGTCACGAAGACGCGACCGTTCACGTTCTTTCCCACGCTCTCCACTATGGGACATCCGTATTTGAGGGAATACGGTGCTACAAGACCGAAAAGGGCTCGGCGGTATTCCGTTTGAGAGATCATACTCAGCGGCTGATTGACTCAGGAAAAATCTATAGAATGCCGTCGCCATATACTCTGGAAGAGTTGGAACAGGCCATGCTGGATACCATTTCCAACAGCGGTCTCGAGGAATGTTATATCAGGCCGCTCATTTTCAGAGGCGAGGGCCAGAAGGGTGTCAACCCGCTTGAGAATAAAATCGAAACCATGATTGCGGTTTGGGAATGGGGAGCATACCTGGGGCCTGGGGCACTGGAGCACGGCGTAGATGTCCAGGTGGCTTCCTGGAGTCGCATGGCGCCAAATACTTTCCCTTCAATGGCGAAGGCGGGTGGGAATTATCTCAACGCCGGGCTCGTTAAAATGGACGCAATCCTGAATGGATTTGCGGAAGGCATTATGCTCAGCTCGGACGGCTATGTAGCTGAGGGTAGTGGAGAGAATCTGTTCATGGTCAAAGACGGCGAAATCTTTACGGCGCCGACGTCACTGTGTATTCTCCCGGGAATTACGCGAAACTCGATGATTCAAGTGGCGAGAGATATGGGTATTTCGGTTCACGAAGTACATATTCTCCGAGAGGCTCTGTACATCTGCGACGAGTTGTTTTTCACCGGAACGGCAGCTGAAGTCACGCCCATCCGATCGGTCGACCACCATGTAATTGGGGAGGGTAGTCGCGGACCGGTTACAACAAGGCTACAGGATGCCTTTTTTGACATCATTAAAAAGGGAAACGACCCTTACGGTTGGCTGACCCCCGTTCCGGTCGCTGTTCCGGTAGAATGATCGTCGTCCGAATCGGTGCCTGAATCCGGACTTGATCCCGGGTCTGATTCTGCTTCATATATCATTTCCTGGGCTATTTCGTTGCCCAGGTAGCGGTCAATCAAATGGTGCGCACCGTAGATCACAGGCGTAATTAAGATCGCAACGACGAATTTGTACGCATAATTGAATAGTGTGACGGCGATGATGGTCTGGATCGTCATGGGACCGTAAAAGGCGACAAAAAGAACGATAAACGTATCCAGGAACTGGGATCCCAAGGTTGAGCCGGTAGCCCTGAGCCACAGGTGTTTTCCCTTGGTCAGGCCGCGCAGCCAGTGGAAGAGCGAAATGTCTGCCAACTGGCCAATGACGTAAGCAATCAGGCTTCCAATGATGATTCGACCCGACGCTCCGAATACGGTATCGAACGCCTCGGCCGGGACGGGAGAGATTGGAGAAGTCGGAACGTTCATGGCCACCTGCAGCAACCCGAACTCGAAAATAATCATCACCATTCCGAGGTAAGTGACGAATCGAATTCCCGGCTTTCCGTAATACTCGTTCAGCAGATCAGTAACGATAAACGTGATCGGAAAAGCGATCACTCCCGCGGTCATCACGACGGAGTTGAATTGTTCTCCAAAAATATTGATGGCAAAGGGAAGCTCAACGACGGTAAAAAGCTTAGAAGCCGTGGCTTCAGCTACGACAAGTGCCGTTACAAAAATTGCCGCGCAGACAACGAACAGTTTCTGCGGTCTCGATAATGAATAGGCCGATCGTAACATGGTAGCTGGGTGTGCGGAGGCGAACACGTAAGGCATGTTCTAGATCACAAGTATACTCGAAAAACGCCGAGATGGTTTGCAGAACACGACATGAAAGTAGAACCGATGATTGCGATATATTAGGTCATGGATCGAAAACTCAGATACGGAATGGTCGGGGGAGGACCGGATGCATTCATCGGGGGGGTTCACCGGATGGCAGCTGCGCTGGACGGTGAAATGGAACTCGTAGCCGGAGCATTTTCTTCTTCTCCGGAAAAGTCCAAGATTCAAGGTGCTGCCCTCCATCTTTCCTCTGAAAGGGTATATGACTCCTACCAGGAAATGGCAGAGCGAGAGCTTGCGCGCGCCGCCGGCGATCGAATCGATTTTGTGTCCATCGTAACTCCGAATCATCTCCATTATGAGGTGGCCAGATGCTTTATTGAGGCCGGCATCCATGTTATTTGCGACAAACCCCTTACCAACACGGTGGAAGACGCGGAATCCCTGTGCAGGTTGGTCGCAGAGAAAGACGTGGTGTTCGCGCTGACCCACAACTACACGGGATATCCCATGGTGAAGCAGGCTCGGGCGATGGTTGCCGACGGTAAATTGGGAGTGATCCGAAAAATAGTCGTCGAGTATCCTCAAGGATGGTTGTCGACACTCCTGGAGGCGGAAGGACATAAACAGGCTGAATGGAGAACCGACCCGGACAGGGCGGGCGTTTCATCAGCCCTCGGTGATATCGGTACCCATGCTGAGAACCTGGCCGAATACATCACGGGCCTTCAAATGACCGAACTTTTTGCGGACCTGGATGCCATGGTTGAAGGAAGGCAGCTGGACGACGACGGATCCGTGCTTATTCATTACGAGAACGGTGCGCGAGGAATTCTATACGCCTCACAAATCAGTGTCGGCGAGGAGAACAACCTTCAAATTCGGATTTACGGTACGGATGCTGCACTTCGATGGTCTCAAGAACACCCGAACTGGTTGCATATCAGCTATCCGTCAGGGCCTGAAGAAATATTCAAACGGGGCAACGAGTACCTGGCACCTATCGCGCGACACAACACACGAATTCCAGCGGGTCATCCGGAGGCGTTCCTCGAAGCTTTTGCCAATATCTATCGGAATGCCGGAAGAACCATTGCGGCAAAAATAACGGGTCAGCTCCCGTCTGTGTTTGATCTCGATTTCCCCTCGGTTCAGGATGGAGCACGCGGTGTACATTTCGTCGTGAAGGCAGTTGAGAGCAGTCGTCGCAAGGAATGGATCGATGTCCGCTACGAACCGCCCCGATCGTAACCGAGACTGAGAATAAACAACAAACCAACGACGCTCAGAGTTAGGAAGGCACGATCATGGGAAGACCTGTAACACTTTTTACCGGCCAATGGGCGGACATGACGCTCGAAGACCTGGCAAAAAAGGCCAGCGAATGGGGCTACGATGGCCTCGAGCTGGCATGCTGGGGGGACCATTTTGATGTCCAACGAGCGCTAAGCGAAGATGGCTATTGTGATGAACGAAAAGACCTTCTCTCCAACTACGGGTTGTCGGTCTATTCGATCAGCACTCACCTGGTAGGACAAGCCGTTTGTGACTTGATCGACGCAAGGCACGAATCGATTCTTCCGGCTCGCATATGGGGTGATGGGAACCCAGTTGATGTCCGAAAGCGCGCAGCGGAAGAGATGATGGACACAGCCAGAGCGGCCGCGAAACTGGGTGTGAAGGTCGTCAACGGGTTTACTGGAAGTAGTATCTGGCATTTGTTGTACTCCTTCCCGCCTGTGACCCAAGATATGATCGACGCCGGCTTCGCTGATTTCGCGCTTCGGTGGAACGACATTCTGGACGTATTTGACGAATTCGGGGTCCGATTTGCTCTGGAAGTGCATCCTACTGAAATTGCTTTTGACATCGCAAGTGCCGATCGCGCGCTCGAAGCCATCGGACATCGCGAAGCGTTCGGATTCAATTACGATCCGAGTCATTTCGGGTATCAAGGAGTCGACTACGTTGGCTTCATCGATCGGTTTGCCGATCGGATCTATCACGTTCATATGAAAGACGTCTGGTGGTCTGACAAGCGAACGGAAGCCGGTGTTTTTGGCGGACACACAGAATTCGGAGATCCGCGCAGATACTGGGAATTTAGATCGCTAGGCCGGGGTTGTGTCGATTTCGAGGAGATCATTCGAGCTCTGAATCGGATTGGATACCGAGGACCGTTGTCCGTCGAATGGGAAGACGGCGGAATGGACCGCGAGCACGGAGCCGAAGAGGCCTGCAAATTTGTTCAAAGCATCGATTTTCCTGTATCTGACTTTTCGTTCGACGACTCTTTTTCAAAATAGAATTTACTCATATCCTCTATCCATGATATCCGATATGCCCATTCCTGATACTCGAGTTGCTACGTGGTCTACGTTACCGGATCGAGAACCTGCCTATGCCCTCGTCGCGGGAGTTGATTTGGTGATCGTTCGCTTCGACGACAAGGTCGCATATAAATCGTTGTCTTTATTGATGGACGATTTGAAATCGGAATAGACGCGATAAATCCGGTTAGCGTCTTCGTGGAATTTGTCTTTACTCGCCTGTTCCCGAACAAAAAGAATGAGCAGCAGACCCACGCCATACTG
>SMXL01000150.1 GCA_004356385.1 Bacteroidota bacterium | reverse complement strand
TGACGTAATATCGAGCGGCTTCATCACACCGTCGAATGGAACGGAGATTTTAACCCGGTTCCGGGCGTTACCGACAAAGCCTTTGCTTTCTTTGAATCCTCGAACCATCGTTTCGCTAAATGAAGCATCTGGATACTTCTCCTGCAGTCTACCCAGCAGCTGACTATCGATAAAATCTCCGGCCGTTGTAAGGGTACGTTGGTCATCCTCTTCCGGCATGGTCCCATGCATGATGCAGAAATCCACGGTGCCGGCTCCAATATCTATAAATAAGGCATTGTTGAGCGTTTCCTGACCGTAAGCGACGGCAAAGGGCTCAGAAACAATCATGAGTCGATCAGCATATTCCTTGACCGCATCTCGAATGGCCAGTTTGTTTACACGAAGCGCTTCGGCTGGCACACCAACGGCTGCATAGATTTCCTGGGAAGATCCCGGATCCACCATTTCGATTAAATGGTGTACAAGTTCGCGGACGGCCTCTTCGTCGCGCACCGTTCCGTCACGAATAACGCCCTGTTCGAGCGGCCGTACAAGATGTACAGATAGGCGGTTATCCAATGCGTCCTGTCCAAAGAGAATACTCTCGCCGAGCATTTTCCTGGCAACGAAGTCCTTGGGCCAACCCACATAGCTATGCACCCACTGTCGCTTACCCGTGCTTGCGACGATCGCACTGCGCGACGTGCCCAGATCGATTCCAATGTATAGAGTGTCAGTCATTGACTTTTTCTTCGGTGGCATTTTCCGTAACTCCGTTCTGTGTTGCTGCTAAATTCGAAAGTTCGTCAAGGTAAGTAAGGATCCCTTCCTCCAAAAACATGGCCAGCTGCTCGCGATATTCGGGAGTGCGTAAACGGCGCTCTTCGTCGCTGTTGCTAATTACGCCAATTTCACAAAGAATGCCAGGGGCTGTTGCCCCCACTAGAACCACAAACGGTGCTGTCTTAACACCCCAGTTCCGAACCTTGCTGTTCAGATCTCTGGAATTTCGAAACATACTTCCCTGGATATGATAGGCCAATCGTCTCGATTCCTCCAGTTTTACCCGGTCTCCAATCTGTTGGATCATCCGATTGAATTCAGCTAGCCCGTAGTCCGAGTTTTTATTCTCCAGTTCCGCCAGGTGCAGAGCCAAATCGTCCGTCTGCGGGCCGAAATAGTACGTCTCTAAAGCATAGACGGGCTCCGTTGGGAATTGATTGACGTGAATCGAAACAAAAAGGTCTGCTCCTGACTCGTTAGAAAAGTCTGCTCGCTGCTTAAGGCTGAGAGTTTGATCCTTTTCCCTCGTCAGTTCGACTTGAAGCCCATGGAACTCAGTGAGTCGAAGTTTGAGTCGTCTTGCCACATCAAGCGTGATATCCTTCTCCATAAGACCGTTCGAGCCCAACGCACCCGGATCGCGGCCACCGTGCCCGGCATCTACGACGATTCTTCGAACACCTAGATTGAATAGCCCGGCCAACGGGACAGGAGCCAATGCAATCGCGCTGAAATCAAAAACATCCTGTAGTTCGCTGGACGGAATCAGTATATCGCTCGGTAGTCCTACTTCTGCAATATCCGAACTTGCCGTTACGGGCGGGAAGTTTTCGGTATTGAGCTCGCTGGATCGTGCATCCTGAAACACGTAGTTCGTTGCCAGAACGAAAACGAGAATGAGAAGAACGACGCCTCCAATCCCTGTGACATAGGTACGTGCAGCGGGTCTTGATCGGACAGGGTGGGTTCGATCTTCGATGCGCTTGTTCTCTTCATAAAGGCCTCGGAAGATTTCATCACGATGGCTATGACGACGGCGATTTTTCCCCATTTATAGGCCTATTCCCTCCCACTAAGCTTCGGCAAGCTCCCCGGCTTCCGATACAACTTTGTCCTGAATGTGTCGAGGCATGGGTTCGTAGGCGGAAAATCTCGCCCGGTGTAATCCTCGTCCTTGTGTCAGCGAACGAAGTACGGTAGAATACCTGTCCAATTCAGCTTCAGGTACCTGTGCAATAATTTTCTGGAAAATCCCTTCCGACTCGATCCCCTGAATGCGAGACCTTCGTGTGTTCAAGTCTCCCATCACATCCCCGGTGTACGAATCCGGACACAGGACCTCAATGTCAATAATCGGCTCAAGAATCGCAGGATTTGCCTGACGGAATGCATCGCGATAGCACATCCGTGCTGCGGATTTAAATGCGGCTTCGTTTGAGTCAACTGCGTGCATACTCCCGTCAAAAATGACCACCCGAACATTACCGACAGGATAGCCAGCAATTGGGCCCTTCTGACTGGCTTCCAACACGCCCCTCCGAATCGCACCAAAAAATCGGCGCATATCGATCACACCACCCACGATTCCGTTTATGAATTGAATGGTGGAGCCCCAGAGCGTGACCTCTTCCTGCGTGCCTCGGACTGAAATATCTGGGGGCGGGACGAATTCGCCTTCCAATGGCTCTACAAGAATAGAAATATCGGCGAACTGACCCGCTCCACCGGTCTGCTTCTTATGTCGATACTTGGATCGTGCCTGCGACTGGACGGTTTCGCGATAGGCGACTTTGGGCCTGAGAAATTCGATATCAACACCAAATCTGTTTTTCAGTCGATATTTCGCGATTTCGAGTTGCATCTCCCCCTGGCCTCCAAGAACGAGCTGACTGAGATGCTGGTCATGGACAACGTGCAGCGAGGGATCCTCTTCCACAAGGTGGTGAAGGCCTTGCGCCAATTTGTCCTCCTCTCCCTCCCTGACCGTTACGACGGCCGCTCGGTATCGCGGCTCGGGGAATACAATGGGCTTGATCTTGGCCGAGCTTCCTTTGGTCCGCAGGGTGTTGTTCGTATGCGTGTTTTTCAACTTCACCAGTGCACCCAGATCTCCAGCGTTCAACTTTTCCACCGACTCGCGCTCATGCCCATCGATCACAAACAGCTGGCCGAGTCGCTCGGTACTCCCGGTGTTTGCGTTCTGCATGTCTGAACCGTGTTCTACGGTACCCGAATACACGCGAATAAATGAGTAGTCTCCCACGTGATGTTCGGCCATGGTTCGGTAAACCAGTGCAACAGGCTTAGCCGATGAGTCTGCCTCAATCGTTTCTCCGTTATCCATTTCTGGTGCCGGTACATCGGCCGGACTCGGACAAACGTTTCCGATGAATTCAAGAAGACGCGAAACTCCAAAAACGTTCGTCGCGCTCGTCAGGAAAATGGGGAATAACTGTCTCTGAATCATGGCCTCTCTCAACCCACCTCTCATCTCTTCTTCGGTAAGCGCTCCTTTCTCGAAGTAGAGTTCCATCAGGCTTTCGTCGTTTTCGGCAATATTTTCGACCAACTCGTTATGCAGCGATTCTGCCTCGTCTGCAAAAGCTTCGTCAATATCGGAATACGATGCTTTTCCTTTCGAGTCAAATGAGACCTGTTTCATCAACAGCACGTCGATGATCGCATTCGACCCTGCGCCTGCTGGAAGCTGAACGACCGTCGCCCCACGTCCAAATCGATCCTTGATCTGAGCAATCACAGTTCGAAAGTCCGCTTTCGATTTGTCCATGTGATTGATCACGAACATAACCGGGGTATCGGATTTCTCCGCCGATCTCCACCCAAGTTCCGTTCCTACCTGTACACCTTCAGCCGCGTTGATGACAAACACCGCAGTGTTTACAACATGAAGCGAGGAAACGACTTCACCCACAAAATCAGGGTAACCGGGCGTGTCCAGCACATTGATCTTAATTCCACCATACTCGACGTGAACAAGAGACGCAAATACAGACATTTCACGCTCTTTTTCGCTTGGGTGGTAATCGCTCACCGTCGTCCCCTCCGCAATTGAACCCATCCGCTGAATAACGCCGGTCGTGAAAAGCATCGCTTCCGACAACATCGTCTTCCCGCTACCTTGATGGCCCACCAAAGCGATGTTGCGAATGCGATCGGTCTCGTATACAATCATTAATTCTATTCCTTATTTAACTATTGCTGAAGAATTGCAAACAAGACTATTAAGATAAGCTCATGAATGCATTTGTCAACCTGCTTGCGCAGGCCTCTTAGAGAATTAAAAATGCCGGCAAGTAGGGTAAAAGGGCGTTTTTGACCTCCGCGCAGGGCAGGTGGAACATTCGTTCGAACATTGAATTCTGAGCGCCCTCACCCATGAGTTTATGACCCATTTTCTGGCGCTGGAAACAGCCACAAGCATCTGCGACGTATCCGTTATTCGCGACGGGATTCCGATCGCGCATCGTGGTCTCGATCAAGCGAGATCACACGCCGAGCAGCTCGTTCCAATGATTCAGGAATGTCTCCTCGAGGCTGCTATAGAACCGCGAGATCTGAAAGCAATCGCTGTCTCCTCCGGGCCAGGTTCGTACACGGGATTGCGAATAGGAGTCAGTACGGCAAAGGGACTCGCCTATGCGAATGACATACCCATTATCGGGGTTCCAACGCTCGAGGCGCTCGCCTTTTCGCTTCTTGAATCCGGCGGCAAGCCGGTGGTCACGCTTCTGCCTTCGCGTCGCGGGGAAGTCTATCTCGCGGCGTTTGAGATGCTCGATGCCGAGGTGCATAGAATCGTAAATGAGTGTGTCATTAAAGTAGATGCCTTTCCTGAGCGCCTGCGTGAGGCGAAAATCGGTACAGGCACCCTCTGCGGGCCTGGCGTAGAACGGCTCATTGAATCAGGGTTCGACCTGAGCAGATTCACGAGATCAGATTTAGGCTTGTCTTCTAAATATGTAGCTTTCGCGGCCCTCGGAAGACTCGAAAAGCAATTATTTGAAGACACATCGTCGTTCGAGCCGTATTATTTGCGGGAGTTTATTGCCCGCAAGGCGTCACGGTCGGTTTTTGATAGACTTCCGTTTTAATCATTCAAACCCACTCGTATGGCTTGGTTCAAACGCAAAACAGCAGGAATTCAAACGAAAATCAGCGAGCAGATCAACGTTCCTGAGGGTCACTGGATGAAATGTCCGGAGTGTTCAACGACGATCAATCAACGTGAGATCGAGAAAAATCTAAAGGTCTGCCCAAACTGCTCGCACCATTTCAAGCTTTCGAGCAGCGAGTATTTCGAACTTTTGTTCGACAACGGACAGTTTCAGGTCTACGACGATACGCTCATTTCTGTTGATCCGTTGGAGTTCGTCGACAAGAAACCTTACGCGACAAGACTGGAGGCCTCTCGAGAAAAGACGCAGCTTAGTGACGCGGCACGGGCTGCCATGGGCATGATAGGCGGGCATCGGATTTCGGTGGCCTGCATGGACTTCTCATTCATCGGCGGAAGTATGGGCTCGGTTGTCGGCGAAGTGATCACTCGTGCGATCAGACGCGCCTGCTCAGAAAAGGCAGCACTACTTATTATCACGCAAAGCGGTGGAGCTCGAATGATGGAGGGCGCTCTGAGCCTCATGCAGATGGCGAAAACGACCGCAAATCTTGGCAAACTGGAAGAGCTTGGCTTACCCTTTATTGTTCTGCTTACGAATCCGACAACGGGGGGTGTTACTGCCTCTTTCGCGATGCTCGGCGATATTCATCTGGCAGAACCCAAAGCGCTCATCGGTTTTGCCGGTCCTCGGGTCATCCGTGAAACCATGGGTCAGGATTTGCCTGACGGGTTTCAACGGTCTGAGTTTCTTCTAGAGCGTGGCTTTGTAGATCGGATCGTCGATCGCAGAGAATTGCGCCAGGAACTGGTGCAAATTTTGGACTTGATCCTGGAAGAGATTCCGGAGGGCTGAGCGAAGTCGCACCGAACTGTCGACAAAAAAAGAACGTCCAGCGCACCCACTACGCCGGACGTTCATGCAGCTACCGAAGTAACATCACCCTTTTGAGAGGCCTTGAGTAGCTCACCCAATTC
>SMXL01000149.1 GCA_004356385.1 Bacteroidota bacterium | reverse complement strand
TCAGCCGCCCGACGGACATGATCATCGGTCGTGGGGGTGTTCTCTACTTACTCGAATACGGCACCAACTGGAATGTCCGCAATCAGGACGCACGTCTCGTGAGAATAGAATTCGATCCGAGTCGCTGAAACGACCTTTTCACATGTATTCCTTGATTCGTGTCCTTCGCTTCCTTTCGAAAAAGTACGAACGGACTCTACGATTCGCTACGAGGATCGGATGGTGGCGAATTCCAATCCATTCGCAAGGGAGTTATCATGCACTGATATTCACCATCACGTACCGACTTTTCAGATGGAAATAGCAAGACCGACACCGGAAGAGTTCAATGAATTCTATCAGGACTATATAGATCAGGTGCCCGATGGGGATATACTGGACTTTTTGAAGTCCCAGAGATTGAGGATGAATGAACTCATATCCTCCTTTCCTGAATCCCGGATTGACTATCGATATGCCGACGGAAAATGGAGTGCGAAACAAGTGGTGGGTCACGTGGTCGACACGGAGTGGATTTTTACGTACAGAGTCCTTCGCATAGCTCGAAATGATCGCACGCCCATGGCCGGAATGGATCAGAACGAATTCATGGCTGGGGCCAATTTTGGCGATCGAACGCTTGAATCGCTGGGCCAAGAATTCAATCATCTCCGGTCGGCCTCTGTCGAGCTGTTTTCTAGTTTCAATGAAGGCGTCATGAGTCGATCGGGGACCGCGTCAGGCTTTCCATTCACTGTAAGAGCTCTTATCTATATTATAGGTGGTCATACGGAACACCACATGTGTGTACTCCAGGAGCGGTACCTATGACATTTTCTCTTGCGTGTAAACGCCTCTCTATCGTACTCGGGGTAGGCCTCCTTTCGATTTCTTTTTCATACACACTCGTCGGCTGCAGCGAACCGGAGCCGGACGAATTGGACTGGATACAACTCTTTAATGGAAAAGACCTTCAGGACTGGGATGTCAAGCTTTCCGGGCGGGAACTGAATGACAATTTTGGAAATACGTTCAGGGTGGAAGACGGTCTGATAAAGGTCGCGTATGATGCCTATGAAGAGTTTTCTGATGATTTTGGCGTTTTGGTCTACAAGGAAGCCTTTTCTTACTACGTGATTGCGGTGGAGTATCGATTCACTGGTGAGCAACTGAATGGCGGGCCGGGTTGGGCAATCCGCAACAGCGGTATCATGATTCATTCACAACCCGCGGAAAGCATGACCGACAATCAAGACTTTCCGATTTCCATCGAAGTGCAGTTACTGGGGGGAACGGGTGAAGGGGATCGCTCGACGGCAAACCTCTGTACGCCCGGCACACACGTCGTGATGGGAGACTCGCTCGTAACCACCCACTGCATTGGCTCAACCTCTAAAACGTATCACGGTGACGTGTGGGTTCGAGTGGAGGTAGAGGTGCTCGGAGATTCGCTGATTACGCATCGGATTGATGGTGAAAACGTTTTGGCGTACCAGAAGCCCCAGATCGGAGGAGGTGTCGTCGACAACTACGACCCCGATTTCAACGAGGAGGGAAAACTACTGGCCAGCGGATATATCGGTCTTCAGAGTGAGAGCCACCCCATCGAATTTCGAAGAGTGGAGCTTCTTAATCTCGCCGGTTGTACAGATCCAAGTGCGCGAAACTTTGAAGCCCATTACGTCCATTCAGTCCCTGGCGATTGTATTTACAAATAGGGCGGTTTTCAGGGCGATTACGTCTAGCATGTTGGACGATTATCGACGGGTTTACAGGAATCGATCACGAGAGGCAGATGGCAGACGGTTTTGCACCACGATCAGAGTAATATCGACGAAATTGGACGTGAAACGGCGATCGGCTAAAGGTGGATGGACCCCAGAGCGATACGAATAGAAACATTCGGGTATGGAATTGGCAATGTTCATGTCAGATACATTTTTCGCGGTCGTCGTTGTCTTTTTGAGTGTTCTGGCGAGTCTATATTACTTTGGCGTTTATAGAGATGTGTTTACGGACTTATTCGGGACGAAACCGAACTACGATGAACGGGCAGCTGAGCTGCTAAATTCGTTCATAGAAGAATCGGAGAGTGTAGACGGCAAAAAAGGCATTGAACCCGAGCAAAACAGTTTGTAGAATATGCCAGGTACAAGTGTCCGACCGGAGCGCAACTCGGAAGGACGAAACGAGTACAGAGACAGAACCTAATTAGAAATCGATGAAAGCAGCACACGATCTCAGAACATTGGTCCGGAAAGCAGCCGGAGCTACTGGGATTCGTCGCCACGATTTGAGCGACGGAGATGTGCTCTTGCTTTACACGCAGAACTCAATTTATCGTGCCAGAAAACTGGACGCGAATCGATTCGCCGTTTCGGGTGGGTGGTTTGATCTGAATCATGGCACGGAAGTGGTTACGTCCATCGTCGGATGCACCTGGGGTGGATCCAGTATTCACAGGGACTTTGTAGCCAGTTGTGGGATGCGTGTTGAATTCGGGAACCGTGTACTCACGTCGGTTCTCAAGCGGGTCGTCCGAGTTCCCGCGGCGATGATGAATTAGGGTGGCGAAGGGGTCGATGATCCTGAATACCCGGCAATACTCTCAGCATTTCGGTCAGCAATTCTTGAAGCCATACACGGCGAGCCGGTCAGCGACCCACTCAGCGGTGATGGTTGCATAAGCCACGATCCCATTGTATCGTTGTGCCGCAAGACAGCGGAATTCTCGCCAACGTCATTCTTGACGTCTTTCTTGACATATTGCACCTCGAATTAGGAGTTCAAGTTTTTGGCATATGCCGGTCCATGATGTTGTAATCGTAGGAGGAGGAGGAGCAGGACTGCGCGCGGCCATCGCCGTAACCGAAGCCGATCCATCTTTAGAAGTCGCACTGGTCAGCAAGGTCTATCCGATGCGCAGCCATACAGTTGCTGCGGAAGGTGGGGCTGCAGCCGTTATCAAGGACCACGATAGTTTCGAAAATCATATTCTCGACACCATTTCCGGTGGAGACTGGTTGGTCGATCAGGATGCGATTGAGTTGTTTGTCAATGAAGCCCCCAATGAACTTATCCAAATGGAACATTGGGGTTGTCCATGGAGCCGCGAGCCAGACGGTAAAGTCGCGGTGCGTCCTTTCGGAGGAATGAAAAAGGAGCGGACCTGGTATGCTGCAGACAAAACCGGTTTCCACATGCTCCACTCGCTGTTTCAAACATCTCTCAAAAACCCCGGCATTGTCCCATACGACGAATGGTTTGCAACGTCCTTATTGGTTCATGACGGCCGTTGTCAGGGAGTAGCGGCTCTTGAACAACGAACAGGTCGCGTCGAAGTGATCGCGGGCCGCGCCGTCATTATATGCACGGGCGGCGCTGGGAAGGTATTTCCTTTTACTACAAACGGCTCCATCAAAACGGGTGACGGGATGTCCATGGCGTATCGAGCGGGCGTTCCACTCAAGGACATGGAATTCGTTCAATACCATCCGACCGGGCTTCCGGGCACAGGTATTCTGATCACGGAAGCCGCGCGAGGGGAAGGGGGAATATTGATCAACAGTGATGGCTACAGATATCTTCAGGATTACGACCTTGGACAGCCGCTCGATGTATCCGACCCCAACCACCCGGTAAAGAAAAGTATGGAACTGGGGCCGAGAGATCGGCTCAGCCAGGCATTTATTCAGGAGCAGAAAAAGGGTCGAACGATTAAAGGAAAGTTTGGTGATGTAGTCTATCTGGACGTTCGTCATCTGGGCGAAAAGAAGATCAACAAGAAAATCCCCTTTGTACGGGAGCTGGCGTCCAAGTACGCAGGTATTGATCCGGTTTACGAGCCAATTCCCGTCAGACCTGTACTGCACTATTTCATGGGTGGCATTGATACGGATAAAATCGGGGCAACCACTCTGCCGGGACTTTATGCGGCAGGAGAAGTGGCATGCGTCTCCATAAATGGTGCGAATCGATTGGGCTCGAATTCACTGACGGAGCTCCTCGTGTTCGGTGCCAGAGCGGGACGTGCGGCCGCACAGTTTGCCGTCGAGCAGCCTCCCATAGACCTCGCACCACTCCGCAAACAGGTGGTCGACGAAGACGCGCGAATCACCAGATCGTATTTGACTAAAGAGGGTGGTACTGAACGACTCTCTACCATTCGGGCCGAAATGAGAGATACGATGGAAGATGGGGCAGGCATTTATCGGTCTGAAGAGGGCTTGAATGACACCTGCAATAAGCTGGCAGAACTGAGAGATCGGTTCTCTAACATTTCTCTAGATGATAGGAGTCTTACCTACAATACAGAGTTGATTTCGGCGCTGGAATTGGACGCGATGCTGGACGTAGCCGAAGCGGTGGCGCACAGCGCCCGAGCCCGAAAGGAGAGTCGGGGCTCTCATCAGCGATTGGACCATACCGAGCGCGACGATGATACTTATCTCAAGCATTCTATGGCCTACAAGGGTGACGGCGAACCGAAGATCGATTATAAGGACGTGGTCATCACCCGCTGGCCTCCGGGAAAGAGAGTATACGGACAGGAACAAGCTGAATGAAAAATACAAGTTCACATCCGACGATCGATCTTGAAGTATTTCGGTATCGACCGGAAATACAGGCCGAACCGACTTTCGACACATTTTCGGTCCCGCTCCGCGATGAATGGGTTATTCTTGACGCCCTCAATTACATCAAGGACGAACTCGACGGCTCGTTGTCATACCGGTGGTCGTGTCGAATGGGCGTTTGCGGAAGCTGCGGAATGATGGCCAACGGGGAACCGTTGCTAACGTGTGCAGCCTTTCTGAAAGACTACGCTCCGGGTCCAATTCGGGTTGAACCACTCGCGAATTTCCCGGTCGCTCGCGACCTGATTATATCCATGGACGATTTCATGGAGAAACTGAATAGAATCCAACCCTGGATCATTAGAGACGACGAGAAGCCGCTCGAAGAAGGAGAGTATCTTCAGACTCCTGCTCAGGTCGACGAGTACAAGCAGTTCAGTATGTGCATCAATTGTATGCTCTGCTATTCTGCGTGTCCGATTTACGGAATGGAACCATCGTTCATCGGACCCGCCGCAATCGCCCTGGCACAGCGATATAATCTGGATAGCCGTGATCAAGGAAATGAGCTGAGGATGGACATTCTTTCGACGGACGAGGGAATCTGGCAGTGTACTTTCGTTGGCGAGTGTTCTGAAGTATGTCCAGAGAATGTGGATCCTGCGGGCGCTATTCAGCGGTATAAGGTGACGAGCACGAACGACTGGTGGAAATCAAAACTCCTGCCATGGAGCAATAAACAGTGACATACGGTCGGTATAAGAGATATCGTCCCTGGATGTATGAACCTCGATTCCCCATTCTCTGGTGGATAAAGAAATGGCCCTATGTCCGATTCATTATCCGTGAGATGACCAGCCTGGCGGTCGCATTTTACGTCGTCGTTCTTCTTTTGTACGTCAATGCAATTTCAGATGGTCTGGTTGCCTTTGAGGCGTACATGGATTGGTTGAAGAGTCCATTGTCTATCGGTCTCCACGTCTTCGCATTTTTTCTATTGATATTTCATAGCGTCACATGGTTCAATCTGGCGCCGAGAGCGATGGTGATTCATGTCGGCCAGAAGAAAGTGCCCGGATCGGTAATTCTGTTCATGAATTATATGATGTGGGCGGTTGTTTCTGTTGGATTTATTTGGCTGTTGACTAAGTAGCAGGCACGAAAAAATGCCAACACAGAAAAAGAAAAGATCTAACGAGCCCTTCTGGTGGGCGCTTTTTGGCGCCGGGGGGGTGATCGCCGCAATGTGTCTACCAGCCCTATTGTTGGTGACGGGAGTGGCTGTTCCCCTGGGCTGGCTGCCCGCGCCTGAGCACGAGTCCCTTTACAGCCTGTTTGAAAACCCGTTGGTGCGCCTCGTCATTTTGGCCATTGTCTCTTTATCTGCATTCCACTGGGCCCACCGATTTCGATTCGCCTTGTACGATGGATTGCATATCAAGCACTTGAACGCGCCCGTTGCACTTTTCTGCTACGGCTCGGCCATCGCGTTCACGGTTTTTGCCGCAGTTTCGCTCTACACGTTTTAACGGTGTTTTAAAATGGATAACGACTCCCGTGAATTAAGGAAACTTCGAAGCGAATCCATTCCGGAAGCACTTGAAAAAGCGCACCGGTATCGCCTTCTGAACGAACCACTCGAAGCCGAGAGTATCTGCCTGGATATCCTTGACGTATTTCCACAGAATGAAGACGCCCTCGTGATTCTGATTTTGGCTCTCACCGATCAATTTTCGCGTAGGCTTCAGCCCGTCTATCGCGATGCGTGTGCTCTTCTCGAACGTCTTCCAGACGAATACAGTCGGAGATACTATGAGGGATTGATTTATGAGCGGCGAGCCAAAGCCAGTTTTCATTCCGGGCAGCCGGCGTCGGGATACCTGGCACACGAGTGGTTTCAGCGATCACTGGAGTGTTACGGGGACGCGTCGAAGTTGAGTGCTGCAGAAAATGCCGACGCAGACCTTAGATGGAATACCGTGCTTAGAATCCTGGACCGATATCCGGAAATTCGCCCTGAGCCGGTTGACACGTCGGAACCCTACCTGGAGTAAGGCTCGTATTTGAGGGCTGAGGGGTCACGTTCCGCCGGTTACTGACAGTTCGCCACGTCCGCGCGAAGAAGACCATCAAGTGCGCGCCAGCAGTCCGCCAGCTTCCTGCGAGGAGTCTGCCAGATGTCCGCGATCAATCCGCCAGATATGCGAGAGTTTCCATCCCGAAGGGCGTTAACTGAAGTCCGAATTCATCTCGGAACGCACTTGAATCACACGTATTCCCGCCGATCAATAATTCAAGTTGTGCGGGAGTAATCGGTAATATTCCCGTCGGGGCGAGAAGGGAAACGACGGGTCGAATTCCCCAAATTGGCTGAAAAAACTTGGGACGAGGTTTCTTTCCAATCGCCCGAGAGAGTATGTCCAAGATCTCAACGTAGGCGAACTTCTCAGGGCCGCCTACGCAATAGGTCTTTCCGGAGTGCTTCTGATTTCCTAGGGCAGTCACGAATCCCTTAGCGACGTCCTCCACAGCAACGGGCTGGAGCTGATACTCACCACGACCGGGAATGGGCCAGATTGGAAACGGTTTGATAAGTGTCTCGATAATCCGTGATCCAAATTCTGTGCGGCCCGGCGACGGCTTTCCAAAAATAAGAGATGGGCGAAAAATGGTCCAAGTGTCAAAGCCAGCTGTTCTAACCAGGTTTTCTGCTATCCACTTGGTTCGCTGATAGGCTGTACGTGCGCTCTCTGCAATGCCATTCGCGCTCATGTGGACGAAGTAACGAACGCCGATCGACCGGGCTGCGGATACAACGTTTTCCGTTCCAGCCACATGAACCGACTCAAAAGTGATCCCTTTACGCGGAGATTCCTCGATGATTCCTACGAGATGAATAACGGCATCACATCCTTCGGTAGCCTTTAAAAGTGACGCCGAATCAAGAATATCTCCAATCACCGTTTCATAATGTCCGAAATTCGTTGATCGTGCGCCCTGTTCACTGTGGGATCTCGAAATAACACGGACGTTGTACCCGTTTTCAAGCAGAAGTCCGACGATATATCCTCCGACAAACCCAGTTCCCCCGGTCACCAGGACGCGTTCTATTTTGGGATTCTTCATGGGCAGACGATTTCGAATGTTAAACCTGCTTACGAATGAATCAACAGAATACCAAGTTGACACCCCAGATTTACAAGGCTATTTTCAACCAAGCGGGAGCAATCTACCCACCACACAAGACGTTTAATGGTTGCTTCTGTAGATATGTTGAGCGACGCATTGATCGTCGAAATGATCAATCACATGATCAACCCGTTGATTTTATGAGGTCAACCATTCGAAGGCGAGGGATACCGCTGATAGCAGCCATCCTTTCATCTTGGTTAATCTTTCCCGCGCATCCTGCGTCGGGCCAGTTTAACGTGGTGCATGCACCGGCGCGAGTTCATACCGGGCAAACGACCAACTTTTACATCTCTATCGACTCCTCGATTCGATTTGATGGTGTTTATCTGGAAATCCCGGAAGACTGGAAGCTTGAACACGTAACGTTGGTTTCAGAATCAGGTCACGTGTCGGATGTTTCGTTTCGGCCACTGGATGCGTTCTCAAGTCGATATCAGCTTATTCCAACCCGACGGTTTACCGATAAGGGGCGGGTCATTCTTCGTATGAAGGCGGGTGGTCTCAGTGGTCCATCATTCTTCCGAATTACGCCTTTCAAATCGACGAATAGAAGCTTTGAGAACAGCATAGAGCTTCTCGATGCCCTGTCGTTGAGGCACGACGTTCGAGTCAACTCTGAACGAAAGGCTCCCGGGAACCTTGTTCTGGAACTGCCACCGAATGATTTTCAACCTCGTGTGATATCCGAGCAGGATATGTCGGCACCGTCTGCATTCACGACGGAGTTTTGGCTGAAGACTGCGTCGTCCAACGCGATCATCATTTCGACATGGGACGGTAAAGACGAGTCTTCGTATCCACTCGAACTCGTCCTCGACGGCGTGGGTCACCTAGTGTTCTATAGAGGCGTTCCGGGAGAACATCGATCGATGCGGAGCGGCGTTCCGGTTGCGGATGGGATGTGGCATCACGTATCCGTAACCCACGACGGCGATGCTCGGTGGAGTCGAATGTACGTAGATGGTCAGGCGTCCGATTCCCTGTACCACCAAAGTCCATTGTCGATACAAAATGCGACGGAGCTCGTTCTCGGAGGGCGACATGTCGAACTAGAACCTCAGCGACCAAATACAAACTCATTCACGGGCTATATCGACGAGATCCGAATCTGGTCGATTGCGAGAGATCAGCAGACTGTTCGAGCGTCAATGCATCAGCATTTGGTCTCCCGGGCAGGAGAGGTAGAGGTGATTTCGTTTGACGATGGCTACTCCTGGCGTTCCGATCGTGTTGACGAAAAAGCGCTTGTGGTGCTTTCGGACCTGTCTTACTACGAATCGATTCGAGACTTCGACGTGAATCTCGAAGTTTCGAGTGTGCTATTAACGTGGCGAGGTGTTGACCCGAATGTCGCCGGTTATGGTGTAGAGCGGTCCGACGATGGAATGAACTACAGCGAAATCGATCGGATGGATACCCGGTCAGAGTCCACTGTCGATCGTGGGAATTCGTCCTTCCAATATCGAGATACTGCGATTCCGGGTAGCGTCGCCTTTTACAGGATCCGGCAGTTCTTTGCGGATGGAGTGGAGATCGTCTCGGCAGTCGTAAAGATTGGAATGGGAACCGAAGACCCGATTGAATCAGGCAGCATTACAG
>SMXL01000148.1 GCA_004356385.1 Bacteroidota bacterium | reverse complement strand
TACTCCCGTGATCTCCAGTTCGAGTGTCGACGGGCTAGTCATTGCGTAGTTCGCATCGTCCGTCTCTGACTTCATGAATAGCTGGGCGAAACCGTTCGCATTCAATCCCGAATAACTCTGGTTGCCACCCGCATACGGGTCCCTCTTGGTCTTCCACATGACAGCAGACGCCGCGATCTCGAGGTTTCTACTAACAAGATTGTCAGCTTGGTGCTTTTTCAGCTGGTCCTGAACGGCGAAGAGCCCGGCCATCACCGCTACTCCTACGATGATAATTCCCATCACCAGCAATAAGAGTTGTTGTTGTCCCATGGTATCAAAGTCCTTAGCTAAGTATCAAAAATGACCCTAAAACAGGGCACATCGACTATCCTGTGTATCGACAAATGGAGTAATGTCTTAACGCTGAAAACAATAAAAGGCGGCCCCGCACAAGCGAGGCCGCCTCTTCCGCGAATCCACCGATGAGGGTGAATCACGCAACGTTCATCCTGGCGATTTAGTTGACCTTAGTCGTTATATCACTAGGCTTAGTCCCGGCTACGGTGACGACAATTGAATTAAGTACAGTTGTTCCGTCAGTTTCGTAACTGGTGGCCGTAATGGTCAGAGGACCAGCGACCTGACCTGTAAGCGCATAAATCGCATTCAAGTTCTCATACTCAGTAGCAGTTGCTGTAGCGGAGCTGTACGGCTGATCACCGGTTTCATAACCCATTTGACTAAACGTAAGTCCCGTCCACTCTACTGCACTGGCGCCACCGCCGAAAGCGGCTGGCTTAAGCTTCCATGCTTGCGCGTCACTTGCGATACGGATAGCATCGTTAACGACTGCGTCAGCATTAGCCTTTTTCTGATTCTCACTAAATGCCTGAATACCAACAACGACGGCGAGGCCGACGATAACGATACCGAGCACCAGGAGAAGAAGTTGCTGTTGACCCATTGGTGAACCTCTCTGATCTAATTAGCAATATGACGTACGCGGTAAAGGCGCACCCCCTTTTCGAATAAACCGATCTTTGTGCGATATCGACGATCGTAGACCTGACTTAAGCAATAAGTCTGTTAAGATAGTGTGAAGGCTCGCGTCAAAAGGTCCCAATTCGTCCAAGATTCGCAGAATTACGCAACACACGGCAGAGCGACGCGTAAGCTTCCAACAATGGAAGAACTAAGTGCTCGATTAAAAAAACCGAACCGAAAAATGACTGGAAAAGAACGCGTAAAAATCAACCTTGAGGAAATCAAGGTGAAAGGCAATCAGCTTGTCGACAAAATCAAGGAAGTCATCGAGGAAGGAAATGCACGTCGTGTGAGTATCAGGAAGGGCGATCGGACTCTTCTTGAATTTCCACTCACCGTGGGTGTAGGCGGAGCTACGGCAGCTATCTTCTTTACACCGGTGCTCGCCGCCATTGGCGCGTTGGCTGCCCTCGTAACAGACGTTGAGGTGGTTATTGAACGCGACGAAGATGATGTCGAAATAGTCGAAGAAACGGAATCAGCCGACGCAGAGTAGTTCGGTTTCATTCTTGGTGGTGCACATTCATCGGTAGACGGATTATCTGCCCTCATGACAGACGCAAGTGCTGGTGGGACTCATACGGAGGCTATGCCTTCCGTATCGTTTGATGATATTACGCTTGCGTCCGAAACACTTCTCGGGATCGCTCATCGAACTCCAGTTTTGACGTCAAGCACCGTTGACCGGTTGACCGGCGGACAGATCTTCCTAAAGTGCGAGAACTTCCAAAGGACGGGAGCCTTTAAATTTCGCGGCGCTTATAACGCGCTGTCAAGACTTGATTTCGATCAGAAGAAGCGCGGAATCCTGACTTTTTCTTCGGGAAACCACGCACAAGCGATCGCCCTTTCCGGCTCAATCTTGGGTATCCCTACGACCGTGATCATGCCCGACGATGCCCCGGAAATAAAACTTCAAGCCACTAAGAAATACGGTGCCGAAGTCGTGGAGTACGATCGGAATGAGATCACGAGAGAAAAACTGGCCGAACGACTCTCCATAGAGAGGGGTATTTCGATTATTCCGCCATACGATCACAAAGATATTATCGCGGGACAAGGAACGACCGTTCTTGAACTCGTCTCCGATTATCCAGACTTGGATTTAGTGCTAACACCTTGCGGAGGGGCAGGTCTTCTTTCTGGAAGCGCGATCGCAGCAAAGGGTCTTCGTCCCGAGTGTCTCGTCATGGGGGTAGAACCAAAAAATGCCGATGACGCTACTCGCTCGTTTCGTTCGGGGCAGCTTCAGACGGTCGAGAATCCGAACACGGTCGCAGACGGTGCTCGTACCCCGTATCTGGGAAAGATCACATTTCCGCTCGTAATGCAATATGTTGACGACATGGTCACCGTCTCCGAGCAATCGATTCTGAAGGCCATGTATTTCCTGTGGACAAGGATGAAACTGATTGTAGAACCGACCGGAGCGCTTGCCCTCGCTGCTCTTCTAGACGGCTCAATTGAGGCTAACAATCGACGAATTGGTGTAGTCCTGAGCGGTGGTAACGTTGACGTGCGCCAGGCCGCGAAATGGTTCGAAGCGATGGAGGATTAGCTGTGAATGCGCCTCCGTCGTCTTTAGAGATTTCTCTCGATGCATTGCGGGCGTATCTGGATCCAATTGTTGAACGGTACGAGAGATTCGATTTTATCGACGAAGATCCGATCTCCATCCCCCACGGTTTCGACGATCCGGCAGATCGCGAGGTGATAGGCCTTTTCTCTGCATTGCTCGCCTGGGGCCGAAGAGACCTCTTGCTCCGAAAGCTGGAGGAACTATGCGAAAGAATGCGCTTCCGCCCTTTTGAATTTGTTTTGGGATTTGATGCCGGCAGAGACTCGAGCGCATTGCGAGGGTTCGTCCATCGAACATTCAGCTCGGACGACGCCGTCTGGCTTTGTATCGCGCTTCGCGAAGTGCTTCGTCAGCATGGATCCATCGAAAATCTGTTCTCTTCCTTTCTTGACCCCGTGTCGCCAGAGATAGGTCTCGGAATTGAAGGGATGAGCAGTACACTGCTTCGATCTCACCCCGAAATGCCCCGAAGAATGCGCAAACACTTGGCTCGGCCGTCCACCGGAAGCGCATGCAAGCGCCTCTGTCTGTATTTGAGATGGATGGTTCGACCCGGTCCTGTCGATCTCGGCGTTTGGACTGCCATCGACAAGCGGTTGCTGCTGCTTCCAATTGACGTTCATTCGGGTCGGCAAGCGCGGGCCATTGGCCTTCTAGAAAGGAAGGCTAACGACTGGAGAGCGGTTCAGGAATTGACCAGAGCATGCCGCCAATTGGACCCAGACGACCCGTCGCGATACGATTTTGCTTTCTTCGGAACGGGCTCTTCTGGCAAGACCCTCGACATCTCAGAACTCACTCAATGATGGTCGGCGATGTGCCGTCCGATACCGTGATAGGCCCGTTGGTGATAGACGACCGGGCGACCCGGATTTCCGTTTGAGACACGTTCAACGAGGCCAATCAGAATACTATGATCGCCTCCCGGGAGGAGGTTGTACTGACTGCAATGAAATGTTGTAAGCGCATCCTTGAGTACAGGCAGTCCCTTCTCGCTGACCTCATATTCTATCGATTCAAACTGCTCTTCGCCGGATAGGTCCGATCGCGCGAAGAGATCGGAGAGATTCGCCTGATCCTCTCGGAGCACGTGAACGATAAAATGATCTGTATCTACGATGGCGTCGTGAATCGCTATGGTTTTCTGAACATTGAAGCAAATCAGAGGTGGGTCCAGAGAGAGACTTACAAAAGAACCGATCGTGATCCCCCAATTCCCTGCGTCATCGGCCATCGTGACGACCGTGACTACCGTCGGTACGTGGCGCATGCCCGAAATGAACCGGTCCGTATCCACGCCTTGCCCTTTCAGATATTTTGTTTGTTCGCTTTTCATGGACTGTCAGAGACAGGAATTATGGTCGAAATATCAACTGCACCCAAGAATCGAGCCATTAAAGTCTCGCCTTTCTGTTTGGGCGCTCTACTCAGGTCGATGTATGCAGGTCTTTCAGTCAAGCCGTTACTCACGTAAAAACGTCCTTAACCCGATCAAAAAACGACTGTTCATCGCCTTTGATCGGTGGTTCAGGAGTGAATGAATCAGAGTCTCGCATCCCCTGGATGGTCTCACGTTCTTCGTCCGTGAGGCTGTTCGGAGTCCAGACATGAACTCGAATTAGCTGATCGCCTCGACGACCGGATTCGAGATCGGGAATACCTCGATTCCGCATCCGGAGAAGTTTCCCGGATTGAACACCAGGGTCAATTTGTAGGCGTGCACGGCCCTTGAGTGTCGGAACTTCGATCTCCGTTCCCAGAGCTGCATCTGGAAACGAAAGAAAGAGCTCGTGATAGATATCCAATCCATCACGCATAAAGTGCTCATGGGGTTTTTCATGAATCTCCACGCGCAAATGACCGGATTCTCCACCTCTCACGCCGGCGTTCCCCGCCCCTCGAAGAGTAAGATAATGACCTTCCAATACACCGGGTGGTACCTTTACAGAAATCGTTTCTTCCCCTTTCACCCGACCTTCCCCACCGCAATCCACACACTTGTTGAGTATGATTCGGCCCTCACCACGGCATTTCGGACACGGCTGAACGTTTACGAATTGACCAAAAACAGAGTTGGTTACGTGGCGAATTTCGCCTGTTCCCGAACACGTATCGCACATCGCGTACCCGGTTTCGGCGTCAGCAACACCTTTTCCTGAGCACGTTGTACACGACAGGTTCTTCCCGACTTTGATTTTTTTCTCGGTCCCCTCCGCGATCTCTTCCAGCGTCAGAGGAAGTTTTATACGAAGATCACTTCCCGACCGACCCCCTCTGCGACGCCGGCTCCTCGTCTGAGCACCGAATACATCGTCAAAAACGCTCCCTCCGCTCCCGAATATGTCACTGAACGCACTGAAAATGTCGTTGATGTCCTGAAAACCAGCACCTCCCGTTGCACCGTTCCCACGAACTCCGGCGTGTCCAAATCGATCGTATCGGGCACGCTTGCGACCATCGGAGAGTACTTCATAGGCCTCAGCTGCCTCCTTGAACTTCTCCTCTGCTGCCTGGTCGCCTGGATTCCGATCGGGATGAAAATTTAGCGCCAGCTTTCGATACGCTTTCTTCAAATCGTCGTCCGATGCGGACCGTTCGACTTCCAATATGTCGTAGTAATCTCTCACGAATCGTCCTGCTCCGCTTTAGCTGACACCACCACCTTTGCGTGACGAAGTACCTTTTCTCCCATTCGAAAACCGCGCTGGATTTCCGAGATCACAACGCCGACTTCTTCGTCAGCGCCGACCGCTTGTTGCATGACGGCTTCGTGTAACTCTTCATCAAATGGTTGGCCCACAGCGTCGACGGGTTCTACATCCATCTTTTTAAGCTCGTCCATGAGTTTTTGGTAGGCCAGCTCAACACCGCTCTTCAACGATTCGTAGGCCGCGACGACCGCCGTATCTCCATCCTCAAAGGCTTGATTTGAAGCCTCAATCGACCGGTGAAAATCATCGAACACGTCAAGTAGTTGATGAATGACCATACTCTTTCCGAAGAGTACCATCTGACTTTTTTCCTGCTCTGTTCGTCTCCGGTAGTTCTGGAACTCGGCCGCCTGCCTTTGCAGTTGATCGGTAATCTGCTCGAGTTCCTTGGTCAAGGATTTCGAATCTTTCTTAGAAAAATGGCCATCCGCTGACTCCTCTTTCGACGAATCATCGGACTGCTCTTCCTCCTGCGAAGCTTCCTTCCCTTCAGAAAATTCATCTTCCTCAGGACTCTCGACCTTTTCACCTTCCAATTTTTCTATGACTTCCTTTTCTGCCAACGTGCCTCGTTGTCTTTTTAATAATGGATTAAACTGTTTTGTATTGAATCGACGGCCCGATCCTGGACATTAGGCTCGATGTGCTTTTTGACCCGGCCAACTCATCAACATGGCGACGCCTTCAACCAGTGCGATCACACGCGCATAGTCCATTCTGGTTGGGCCTACAATTCCGATCGTCCCCTGCATATTGTTACGATAATAGGGCGCCGTAACGACCGATAAGCTTCGATTTCTCCCTTTATGTTTGTCCGTAGAGACCATTTCACGCCCGATGTGAACCGTAGCTTGACCGGGTCTTTCATTCCTTTCTTCCTTCGGATTTTCCAGAAGCCGTACGACAGACGATTCATCTTCTATGAGCTCCAGTAGACCTCGAATGCTGTCCGCATCAGTAAACTCTGGTTGAGAAAGGATATGGGTGGTCCCCTCCATCTCAATTGTTCGGTCTGCGGAAGCGTCCCTAAAAAGATGTGAAGACTCGTTCAGAATGAGCTGGACAAGGCCTGTATCGTCGTCTTTCAAGTCAACGACCCGAGATGCACACGTTTTCCGGATTTCATCCAGTGTCAATCCGGCCAATCGTTCGTTCAGAAGTTCAACAAGCCGATCCAAACGATCTCTCCTCAACTCGACGGAAACATGCAGCACAATCGTCCGAATCAGTCCGCCCTCTACGCTTAGGACAAACAAGATCCGATCCGACGCGACCGGAACGATCTCAAGACGCTCGAGAACACCGGTCGCAATGTGCGGACTGAGCACCACACCAAGCAATTGGGCCAAGCGTGCCAGGAGCTTCGACCCTTCACGAAACAGCGCTTCCGAGTCATCGACGACGTCGGAGAGCTTAATCTTCATCAGCTTACGCTCATTCCGGGTAACGATCGCCGAGTCCATCAATGAATCAACAAACGTCCTGTAACCCAGGTTGGTAGGCACTCGTCCGGCGGATGTATACGGATGTTCAAGAAATCCTTTGGACTCCAGCTTGTTCATGGTGCTTCGAATCGACGCAGAACTAATACCGAGACCAAAGCGATCGGAAAGATACTTGGATCCGACGGGCCCGGCCGACTCGATAAAATTTTGAACAACCAACCGGAGAATAATCCTCTCCCGATCATTCAGTTTCGTATCAGTTAGGCAATTTTGTTGCGTTGGAGGCAAGTTGATCTACTCGTCAATGTGGACAATCCTGGAATACTCTACGTGCGTTTCTACGTTTCGGTGGTCCGCTGCCAAACGATTCACTCGCACCCTCCAACCCAGTTGCCGCCGGCCGTGTTTCCGACTCAGGTGCATTCTACATCGTGGATTCACAATAGCAAAAAGGGCACCGCCCATCAACAGACAGACGGCGCCCAACAGCGTATCTTGTTGCCAGGGTCCGTTATTCGATACGCTGTATTTCAGTGTCTCGTCTAAACAACACGTCAGCACCGGCTCGTGTGCGAAACTGATATTCGTCGGATGAAAGCCGTGATTCGGACTGGTATGTCGATCCCGAGTTCAATCCGATGCCGGCTGTGCCGTAGTAGAAGTCGTAGTTGTCCAAGCCGGCGCTCATCGCTTCAGAACCGTAATCCCATAACCAGCCCTCATTTTCGGGTAGAAGCGATATGGGGATGTACCCCGAAGCCGCGTACGGGTCAAAAAGCCTTGATGAGCTCACGCGGTATACGGTCCCGGATCTTAGATCGAGCTTGCCAGCTCGGTAGCCGTCGCCTCTTTTGTACTCGTCCAGGACATACCCGTTGTAATACCTCGTGGAGATTACCTCAAAGCCCTCATACGGATCACCCACGATGAAGACCTCACGGTCGAACTGGATCTCTCCGTTGGCATAGACCTTTGCATACACCGTCCCGAGATCTTCCGGTATGTACTCAATCGAACCAAGGTGATTGCCTTCGTAATACAGGTCTATGGCTTCAATACTGATTTCGAGCTCCGCCATCTGATCGTTCGATGAGACGATCCGGTGGCGATACTGGGTTTCGAGTTCAACCTGGGAGATCCGGGTTCGGCTTCCATAATTAGACTGCACATACACAACCTGCCTGTACCGATACCGAGGTGCCCAGTACCTTCCTGACCTGATCACCCACGGCCACGAAATGTGCACGTGAATGTGAGGCCAGCGGATCCGAAGCAGAGGTCGCGTATATATTCGAAGTCTCGGGACGTACCGATGATTATGGTGTCGTCGAACGCCCAATCGTACAGGCTCCCAACCCCTGGATCTCGTCGAATAACCGGCAGACCGGATATTTCCTCGCCTGGAGCCAGCGTCCCGATCGATAACCCGGTTTCGAGAGGAACTAGAACTCTGGGCTCGAGCTCTAGTCGCGCCCACGCCTCGTCGTCTGTTCCCAGCCCTTGAGCCTGATCCTTCGATAGCTCGATCAGCTGAATGGCTCGATTCAGATCGATTCACCCGAGATCGAGTCGAGACGTTTTTATCCGGTTTTCGTATAAATTCTGCTTTGCGAGGTGATTTCTGTGGCGATGACGCCCTGGAAGACGATCTCGTTGGGGATCGATTCACGCTTGATTTTGCCTTGTTACCCCGTTTCGACGCCCGAGGAGTAGAAGTCCGCGCTTTCGTTACCCGTGGTTTAGAGCTACGCGTATTAGACGCGCGGGGTTTTAACGAACGCGACTTCGATGCCCGAGATGTAGAGCTAGACCGCTGAGCTACATCCAGTTTCGAAGAACGCGACTTTGATACGCGTGATTTGGAAGACCGCGCTTTTGCCGCTGGGGGTTTCGTGCTACCACGCTTAACTGTTCCGGATTTTGACGGACGCGACCGTTTTTCAACATGCGTAGTCCGCTTGGAACTTCTTGTTTCCGATGATCTTGACCGCTGAGCAAGTGCGTCGCCCGGCGCGGCCACCATCAAGAGTCCAAAAAGAACGAGAAAATACCCTGTGAATCGAAGTCGTTGTCGTTGAAAAGTCATGTTATCCCTCCGGTCCGGAATTTTGTTTCTTTGCGTGTAAACCGGACCCTGAGACTGCACACTGACAATCGTGTGCCACAGACGGGAATGCTCTTATCTTCCCCGAAAATGGGGATCGAAAGAGGCAAAACGATCAATTCTGATACTTTTTGGCCGAAATTTCGTCCACGAATGTGGACACTAAGAAATGACCCCCCAGACCATCGTGCCGCCAATGTGAGCGGTCCAAACCACCAACGCCGCCGCCACCAATTGGATGAAAACAACGGCAACTCGCGCCCAGATCATGGTACCTGGATGCGAGGTATTCATCCGATGTAGATAACGTGCCCCCAAAAGAGCCACAACCGACAGACCGATTGCCCATGTGGCCATGAGAGCAGCATCTTCGTGAAGATGAACCAGCTCTTCAACAATAGGTACTCCCTCGCTCTGCTCCTTCATTATGGCGCCCGACCGATATGCAACGATCGCTCCCGCCAATCCCAAGATCTGGATGTAGCTCGCGGTAGCCAACCACTGAATTCGATCTCTGAAGAGCCAGACGAGTCCAAATCCGAGTCCAAGTAAAACAAGAACGAACGGAAAATGGACCGCAATTGGATGAATAACAGGAATACTATAGCGAAGAACCTGATCCATGCTCGTCTAGCTGTTCAATGCAGTCAGAATCATATTATATAAGCACATCTCCGGTCATCTCGGCCGGGATCGGTAACTCCAGGATTTTGAGAATCGTTGGAGCAATATCTCCCAGCTTACCGTCCCGAATTGGCCCGCCAAATCCTTTCTTTATGATCAGATGAGGTACCAGGGCGGTTGTATGGGCAGTAAACGGGGAACCGTCCGGGTTCATCATGCAGTCAGCATTTCCATGATCTGAGATAATATTAATCGTGTAGTCATTCGCAATTGCGCTATCCACGACCGTTCGCGTGGCATCGTCGATCGCCTCAACTGCAGCTATGGCGGCATTAAATACGCCCGTGTGACCCACCATGTCCGGGTTGGCAAAATTGAGAATGACAAAGGTGTAATCGTTTTCTGCCAGGGACGTGGCGACTTTATCGGCGAGTTCAGGGGCGCTCATTTCGGGCTGCAAGTCATACGTGGCCACTTTCGGTGACGGCACCAGGATTCGATCCTCGCCCGGAAATGGCTCTTCCAGTCCGCCGCTAAAGAAATACGTGACATGGGGATATTTCTCTGATTCAGCTGCGCGC